>NZ_JAAHGM010000021.1:0-52134 GCF_010692625.1 Okeania sp. SIO2C2 | reverse complement strand
GTGCTGTAATTACTAAAGGTAAACCGACTTTGATACGCAAATTATCTGGAAAAATAGCAACTCCAGACACAATAATTATGAAATAAGTTATCAGGAAAATTTGTAATCTTTGTAGATTTTTCAATGCTTGCCAACAACTACTGCAATGCTGAGTATGTTGTTGATAACGATCCAATAGTGAGGCATGATTATTATTTATTAGATAATTATTGGAATCACTAATTCCGACTTCATTCCAAGGTAATTTACCATGACAATATTTATCAAACCAATTTCTAAACTCAATGACTAAACGGTCTGCACTTGTAGGTAAATTATAAGCTGTTTTCCAACTTTCACTTGATTGTTTTTGTTGCAGTAAATGTTCCTGCTGATTCAGTAAAACCATATCTCCATCAAAAGTCAAATTCCAAATTTTAAGATGATTCCACCAACGGGGTGTTAACCGATGTATTGTTTTAGCAAAGTTCCTTGAATATTGAACAACAATTCTAGATTTTCCAGGAGATACAGGCAAACAATAAAGAATAAGTCCTAATTTTTTTTCAGTATCACCAATACTAACTAAATATTCTAACCGACAAGGTGGTTCAAAATTAATTTTTACAAGATTGTTGCCATTTGAGAAATAGAAAATTTAAATTAAATTGATTGTTGATTGTACAATCTCCATCACTATTGGTATTGCTTTGTTTCTATTTCCTTGCACTCCGTGATGAGCAAAAGGAACATGACTAGGATCTGCGACATTTTCTACGAGAGTTTGCCAATTATATTCTAGATCGCGGACATAATAAGACCACACAAAACCTTTCTCAGCATCTATTTGTGGTGATAATGGTAAGGGTGTACTAGCAGCTAGGTCTACTGTTTTCGCATCAGGCCAAACCCAGAGTAAATCATTTTCCTGGCGTACTGGTAAGGCAGTTACACAGAAATTTTTTTGATTTTTGGCGATAATTTCAGGATTTTCAGCTTGTGGAATATGAGTACAGATACCTTGAGCATCAAATTGCCAACCATGATAACTACACATTAAATTACCAGTTTTCTCATCAATACGACCCTCGCTTAAGGGTGCTAGACGGTGAGGACAAACATCTAAAAATACCTGGTAATTCTCAGAATATCTTGGCTTCCAGATAACTAAACGTATTCCCAACAGAGTTACAGGAACAGGTATTTCTGGATCGAGGTCTTCAATGGGAGAAAGAGGATACCAGTGCTGAAAAAAATTAAATTCGGTTTGCATTTTATTTTAGGTAGTAGTTTTTAGGTCAATTTGTCTCATCTATACCAATTTACTCTAAGGATGTCACAAATAGTCAGCAACTGATGATCTAGAATCATAGGCTGAAATTATTGTAAGCGTCAATACTTTAAGTCTATCAACTTTCACTTCGCCCATTCTGACTTCCATGAAATCATGTTTTTAGTATGCTTGGCACCCCAATCTCTCATAGAAATCATAATTGGATCCAGAGTACGACCATAATTTGTCAGGGAATATTCTACGTGTGGCGGTACTTCAGCCTGAAACTATCGCTTGGTGTCAAAAACTTGGTGCTGATGAGGTGGTCAATCATCGCAATAATCTTGCGGAAGAAATTGATAAAGTTGGTTATCAAAATGTCGATTATATTCTGTGCTTGAATGACACCGATGGTCACTGGCAAGCTATGACTAAAGCGATTAAACCCCAAGGCACGATCTGTTCCATTGTCGAAAACGAACAACCGCTAGATATGAATACTTTGAAGAGTAAGAGTGCTGGCTTTGTTTGGGAATTTATGTTTACTCGCTCCATGTATCAAACAGAAGATATGGCAGAGCAAAGCAATTTACTTAATGAGTTGAGTCAACTGATCGAAGATGGTGTAATTGTTACAACTTGCAATGAGGTAGTCAAACCGATCGATGCTCAAAATCTACGGGATGTTCATCAACGTCTTGAAAAGGTTAGAACTATTGGAAAAATTGTTTTAGCTGAATGGAATTAATTTTTAACTAGCTATCAGCTATCAGCTTTCAGGTATAACACTAGGATTGACACATAACTACCAGATATTGTAGGGGTTAACGGCCGTTAACCCTTACAAATGCTGTATAATACCAAATTGATAAATGTTTGCTACAAATATCTAGGGTATTTCTTAGGAGTCATATCAAATCCGGTTAAACAACCATAGAATGGTTAAGTTAGGAGTCCTCAGGAGTCAACCCACCCCTCGCTCCTCCCCCTCCCAGGAGGGGAAGTCAGGAGTCAGGAGAAGAAAGAATTACAAAGATGAGCGTAGTTATGAGGATTGAAGATTTTTTTTATGTCCAATTAAACGGATTTGAGATCAGGAGTCGTATGGGAATAGCTTTAATACTATTTTTTTTTAGGGCGTAAATTATCTTTTTTGCTCAAAGGAACATCTCCTGGAAATTATTTTTATCGATCTTACTATTCGTATTTGTAATTCTCTCTCCTCCTGACTTAACCATTCTATAACTGTTTAACCAGATTTGATATTAGATTGTCTTTTGATTTCAAATCAATCGATCGCTAATCCAATCAACCAACCCAGGGAAATACTGCTTGAAAATATGCAAACTTTGAGCTGCTCCATCGGGAAATACATGAAGTTGGTTACGAACAATGGCTTTAATTGTTTTTTCCATTACTTTAGCTGGATTAGTTGCCAAGTGTTCAGGAAAACCTTCCTTGCCTTGAGCTAGCGTTCCATAACGTTCTGAGAGAAGAATAGGAGTACGACTGAAAAAGGGATAAACAACAGTGACTTTAACATTATGGCTTTTTACTTCATTAAAAAGTCCTTCACTAAAACCACGCAAGCCAAATTTACTGCTGGAATAGTGAGCCATTCCCCCAGCACCTATCCAACCTGCTAGAGAAGAAATATTGACAATGTGTCCTTTTTGGCGTTCGATCATCCCTGCAGCAAAAAGAGAACTCAACCGCATTGGTGCTAGTAAATTGACCTGCATCAACCGTTCCCATTTATCAGAGGGAACTTCGTCCATCCGACCAAATAATCCTATTCCCGCATTATTAATTAAAATATCAATGGGTATATCTAATGCTTTAACTCGATCATAGAGATTCAAGCAACCTTCGCGGTGAGAAAGATCGCTCTCAATACAAGAAATTATTTTCCCTGTAGTGATTTCGCTGGTTATTTTAGAAGCTTGCTCATCTAGAGAATCTTGTTTGATATCGCTCACGACTAAATGGCTACCAGCTTGTAATAACTGGCGCGTAAGTTCCTGGCCAAACCCCCCTATGGCACCAGTCAGGACTACTGTAGCATTATTTAGTTCGGTCATCTGATTTGGTTGTATGGTAACTCACTTATATTGATGTGCTTAACATTCTAAGGTAGACTTGGTTAAAATTCTAAGTTAAGACAGTTAGCTGTACATATTTTTTTTTCGTAGAAGATTAGAATATAAAAAACAGTGAGGTGAGCGGGTTCGCAGCCAAATAAGAAGATAGGAGAATTAAATCATGTCCACGAAACACTTTGATATTGCAATTGTCGGAGCTGGACTTTCTGGTATCGCAGCTGCTTACTATCTACAGCTCAAGTGTCCCAGCAAAAACTACATCATTCTGGAAGGTAGAGACTCAATGGGCGGAACTTGGGACTTCTTCCGTTATCCAGGCATCCGCTCCGATAGTGATATGTATACCCTGGGTTATAGCTTTAAGCCCTGGCCCAAAGCTAAATCTATTGCTGACGGGCCATCAATTTTGAAATATATTCAGGAAACAGCCTCCGAGAACGGCATTGACAAACACATTCACTATAGTCTCCTGGTGAAGAAAGCTAGTTGGTCAAGCGATCGTGCTGTCTGGACAGTTGAAACTGAATGCAAGAAGACGGCTAAGACCCTTCTCTTTAGCTGCAACTTCCTTCTAATGTGTTCTGGGTATTACAGTTACAAAGAGGGTTATACACCTAAATTCAAAGGGATGGAGTCCTTCAAGGGAGAAATAGTTCACCCACAGCATTGGCCAGAAAACCTCAACTATCGCGGTAAGAAAGTAGTTGTCATTGGCTCTGGGGCTACTGCAATTACCCTAGTCCCGGAAATGGCAAAGGATGCAAAACACGTAGTAATGTTGCAGCGATCGCCTACTTATGTTGTCTCAAGCTCTGAGTCTGATGTGCTTGCCAATCTCTTAAACAAGTTCATGCCCAAAAAGCTGGCTTATGCTATACTTCGTTGGAAGTATATCGCACACCAACAATTATCTTACCGTATTACGCGCACGAAACCTGAGATGGTTAAGCAGAAACTTCTCGAGCTGGTCCGCAAAGAACTTGGAGATGACTACGATGTCGAGACTCATTTCACCCCACGCTACAACCCTTTGGACCAGCGCCTTTGTCTCGTACCGAACGGCGATTTATTTGAGGCAATCAAGTCAGGTAATGCCTCCGTCATCACTGATATAATTGAGACCTTCACTGAGAAGGGCATACTCCTGAAATCGGGCAAAGAGTTGGAAGCTGACCTCATTGTTACAGCGACGGGGCTCAATTTGATTATACTCGGTGGCGTGCAATTCAGTGTAGACAACCAGGCAATTGAATTTCCGAAGACCTATACTTATAAGGGCGTGATGTATTCGGATGTACCGAACTTGGTCTCGGTCTTTGGCTACATCAATGCTTCCTGGACTCTGCGTGCCGAACTCGTGGCGGAATATGTGTGTCGGTTGATTAACTACATGGACGAGATGGGATTTCGTCAGTGTACGCCACGCCTGCGCGATCGAGATGGGAATATGCAAGCACGCTCTTTAATCAAAGATTTTTCTTCTGGCTATATCCAGCGCGTGATGCACTTATTCCCAAAGCAGGGTGACTGCGAACCCTGGATTTACCCGCAGAACTACCAACGCGACAAGAAAATGATTCGTCATGGGGCACTCGAAGATGGTGCGTTGATATTTAGCAACAAGGAAATATAACTTTAACGAAGTCAGAAGTCAGAAGTCAGATAGGGGAGCAGTCGGTAGGACGACCTACAGAAGTTATTTTTGTAACGGGGTTTTGAGCAAGGCTCCAAAAATATTGCGCCTTCAAAGGCGGGGTTGCGCGACCCATATTATTTTGATAAATGATTATTATTATCAAATGCGAAAAATCAAGATTTTAGACAGTATCTTAATAGTTGAAACCCTTATCCAACAATAGTGTTGAAGCGCTTATTATATCACATCCGTTTAATTATGATTTTCTTCTATAACAATGAGCGCTGGTATATTTACAAATTGTAGTAGGGGCAAAAGAGCTAGAAGTCTTATATGATCGGCAATTTATTCCCCCTGTTCCCTGTTCCCTGTTCCCTGTTCCCTGCGCACAGCGCTATAAAATTCTGTCTCCTGTCTCCTGTCTCCTGTCTCCTGATTCTATACTATATTTTGTGGTGCAAAATGTGGGTTACACCGATGCTACCGGATTTGATATCACCCCGTGAAGCACAGATGCTAAAAAGCGTTCGGTATAATACAAAGCAAGCTGATTGCTAATCCCAGGAAAAACTGCGTCAAAGGAGTGTTCTGCCCAGGGGATTTCTAAAAAAATAGCCTGGTTGCCAGTTGCTCGCAGTTGAGTGTATAAAATTCGTCCAAACTTAGGTTGTACTACGTGGTCGCGACCTGCATAAACCAGTAAAGAAGGGGGAAGAGCAGGTCTAACATAACTTTTGGGAGAAGCTTTTTGATAGAGTTCTAAGAGTTCGTCTGGTGTTCCTCCCAAAAAATCCCGCAGGACAGTATTTGTATTGATAGGATTGGGAAAAGGTGGATTGCGGAACCCTTCTATTAAGTTACTAGGTGCGTAGTAACTTACCACTGCTCGAAAAGGCATAGCACCTTGCTCGTAAGCAGCCAGAGTTGCTAAATGGCCTCCTGCTGAACGGCCCATTATCGCTATGCGCTCAATATCTACTTCCAAATTATCCGCATGGGCTTGAATGTACTGCAAGGCTGCTCGTACATCTTCGAGTTGAGCGGGAAATTTATACTTGGGTGCATGGCGGTAATCAATAGCTATTACTGAGTAGCCTTGAGCTGCTATGTAACAACTAAACCTCTCATAGTTATCAGGACTGCCTTGTCTCCAAGCTCCACCGTAGACAATTACCACAGTAGGAAACTTCTGCAACTTTTGTGTAACTAAAGGCTGGTAAACATTTAGTTTGAGGTCTACTCCATCGGGACTGGCAAAGACAATACCTCTTTGAGTCCGAACTTCCTTTTTAGGAAGCCCACGAAAAACATCTGCAAGGACAAATGGTTGGGGACGCATTTGGGCTTTTAAGTCTTCAGGAACACTTTGTAAATAGTCTGTTCCCAAAACCGTCTCCATCTCAACAGCAAAGTTAGTGTTGGTAGTAGCTAGCTGGCTCAGTGGCAGTAAACTTAATATGAGGCCAAGTAAGCTAGAGATGAAAATGAGAGCAGACCACCAAGTTTTGTGAACAAAAATTGTTAGTATCAGCGCAAGCAGATTCAGGCAAATCAGCCAAGGGCTAATTTCTGGAGTTGCCACTCCCAAAGGTAAAAGAAAAAGATTTGGAGCAGGAACTATAATCCAGAGACTGAAAAAAAGTTCTAATATACTCAATAGCAACGGAATTAACCACCAGAACTGTAAAATCCCTGATAAGTTTGGTTGAGGCATCGTTTTTCGCTAAACTGTATTTGGTAAACTATAGTAAGTAATTATGACAGACCTGAAAGGTAAAGTAGCATTGGTTACAGGAGCAACGCGGGGTATAGGTAAGGGCATTGCAATAGGTTTAGGTGAGGCCGGTGCTACTATCTATATTACAGGTCGTAGTCTCGAAAAACCTTGTGTTAACGATGGCGTTTCCGGTACTCTCCAGGAAACACAGTTAGCTATTGAAAAAGCAGGTGGTAAGTGTATTCCTGTTCAAGTAGATCATGCGGATGACGAGCAAGTACGGTTACTCTTTGAGCGTATCGAAAATGAACAACAGGGGCAACTCCATATATTAGTGAACAATGTTTTCTCAGGAGTAGAGGCCATTAGAAATGCCTACGGTCAGCCATTCTGGAAATCTGAACCTAGTCTTTGGGATCTTGTGAATAATGTAGGTCTTCGCAGTCACTATATTAGCAGTGTATTTGCTGCCCGAATGATGGCTCCTCGTGGGGGGGGAATTATCTTGACTATCTCTTCCTGGGGTGGTATGTCTTATCTATTTGGTGCTGCTTATGGTGCGGGTAAGGCAGCAAGCGATCGCCTGGCAGCAGATATGGCAGTAGAGTTAAAAGCAGATAATATTGCTTCTATATCTATTTGGCCGGGAATTGTCGGTACAGAGCATATAATTAATTTTACCAATCAATTGAGTCAAAGCAATACTGTAGATAGTTTTGGTGATAGTGAAAATTGGGAAACTCCTTTGTTTATAGGTAGAGTTATTGCCAATCTGGCTGCTGAACCAAGTATTATGAGTCATACGGGTAAGGTGCGAATTGTTGCTGAACTTGCTGAAAAATATAATATTGTAGATGAGAATGGTAATTGCCCTATATCTGTACGTTCCCTTCGTTTTTTAATTCCTTTTACTATTCCTGCACTGAGAAAATATGCCTGGTTAATACCAAATTTCAAAATCCCTTGGTTTTTATTGCTATGGGCAAGGTTGATATCACCTCAAATTTAATTATTGGATAGTAATGGTATAGGAGGTGTGGGGAGTGTGGGACGTCTATGGGTTTTTATGAATTCAGAAGACAGCTAGAATACAAGTGTGAGTTATATGGTTGCTGAGTTAATCATCGTTGATAGATGGTTTCCCAGTTCTAAAACCTGCTCTAACTATTTAGCGTACGCATTCTTTACCTGATCATACCTTCACTTACCAACGCCCAATTTTAATTATCAATGGTGCAGGGAGAGTTGGTTCTATTGCGATTCAAATAGCGAAAAAGTTAGCGTTGGTGAATATAGAATGCTTAAGAATAAAATTGTTGTCAAACTCAAGAAAAAATGTACTGTCCCAAATGCCAATCTTCTCGTTATCAGAAAAATGGTTAACGTTAGGGCAAAAACAATTCTTTAAGTTGTCACGACTGTGGCCAACAAGATTGTTGAATCTCCTAACCCCAAAGCAGATCACCCTGAAGTTAAACAACTATGTCTTAAAATGTATTTTAATGGTATGGGATTCACAGCTTAAGCTAGAGTAACTCAAATCAATCATGCAACCATCATTAACTGGGCCCGCGCAAGCAGCAGAAGAATTATCTGATCAACCCTTAGATACTGAAATTCCTGAAATTACAGGGGTTAGATGAATTACAAACCTTTGTAGCAGCTAAAAAGAACAAAGTCTGGATTTGGACAGAGCGTGAATCATTGGAGAGAAGGAATTTTGCTTTGGGTAATTGGCGTTCGCGATAGCGATGCGGAGCATGATCGCTCTAGTCAAACTTTTGAGTTACTGTGGCAAATAATTAAATGTTGGCTCGCGTTTTTGGTATGTAACAGATGGTAGAGTGAGTTGATCAAAGTTATATTCAGCCCAGTTGCATCCAGAGTGTTAGTAAAACTTACATGACCAGAGTAGAGGGTGAAAACACTCGTTTAAGACATCCTAAAAGCAAGATTAAAACGAAAAACTTTATGTTACTCACCCATCTCTAAAAATGCTTAAGTATTCCATTTCCTTACTATTGTACTACTTAAAATTTAAGACTGTGCCAATCCCATAATAAAGCATTACACATTCACCAACGCCAAAAAGTTAGCCAAGCTTAATATTATTGCTACAGCTTCTCGTCCTCAAACTATCGCTTGGTGTCAAAAACTTGGTGCTGATGAAGTGGTCAATCATCGCAATAATCTTGCGGAAGAGATTGATAAATTTGGTGATCAAAATGTCGATTATATTCTGTGCTTGAACGACACTGATGGTCACTGGCAAGCTATGACTAAAGCTATTAAACCCCAAGGCACGATTTTTTCCATTAGACATCTCCAGAAAAGAGGCAGTAGGCAGTAGGCAGTAGGCAGTAGGGGGAAATAATTGATAATTTATGTGCGAGAATTGATTTGATTTTGGATTTTTACCAGATGTCTATTAGACATAGGCGTGAAAAAGATATAGACTGTTTGCACATAGCAGGCAACAGGCAACAGCTCCGGAAAGCAACAGGGAATAGATTTTTAGGAAAAAGGTAGGAAATAGTAGGGGTTAACGGCCGTTAACCCTTACAAATGGTGTATAATTTCGTCTGCGTGCGTCAGCCCTGTTTCTAATCATTTTTTGTGCAACAAAGCTATTGTCAAACTAACTTTTTACCAACATTTTTAACTCTTTTTCAAACACCGAATTGCCTCCAACAAACCTCTAGCTTTATTAATACTTTCCTCATACTCTGTTTCTGGCACAGAATCAGCAACCAAACCAGCTCCCGCTTGCACAGTTACAGTGTGTTTACCATCATTTTTCGGCCGAACAACCATAGTTCTAATCGTAATAGCACTATTCAACTGACCCTCAAAATCATAATATCCATAAACCCCAGAATAAGCACCCCGGCGACAAGACTCTAATTCATTAATAATTTCCATCGCCCGAATTTTTGGCGCACCGCTAACAGTACCCGCTGGAAAACAAGCCTTCAATAAATCCCAAACAGTTTTCTCATCTGCCAATTCTCCCACCACATTACTAACAATGTGCATCACATGAGAATAACGTTCAATTATCATTAATTCATCAACTTTGACCGTTCCCACTCGGCAAACACGACCCAAATCATTCCGACCTAGATCGACTAGCATAATATGTTCCGCTCTTTCTTTCGGGTCTTGCAACAACTCCTCAGCTAAAGCATTATCTTCTGCATAAGTTTTGCCACGGGGACGAGTTCCGGCAATTGGTCTCACCGTAGCAAGACGTTTGCCATCAGGGGTATTTTCTGCTTTTACCATAACTTCCGGACTCGAACCAATGATTTGCCAATCACCAAAATTAAAATAAGCCATGTAGGGAGAAGGGTTAATTAATCGTAGGGAACGATAAAGAGCAAATGGCTCCCCTGTATATTCCGTTGAAAGTTGTTGTGAAATAACTACCTGAAAAATATCTCCTGCTTTGATGTAGTCTTTAGCTTTTTCAACATTGGCACAAAATTGTTCGCGGGATGTATTACTGCTATAGATATCTCCAACTTCTCGACTTTTTCCACCAGGTGGTTGCCATTCTAGTAAAGTATCTTGTTGTGATAGAGGAGATTGCAATTTATCTACTAACTGAGAAACGCGATCGCAAGCTTGTTGATAAGCTACTTCTAAATCTACCTCTGGAGAGCGGAGGTCTGCATAGGCGATCGCCCAAATCTTCCGTTTTACCTGATCAAAAACCAAAAGATTATCAACCTGCATCCACAAACCATCAGGCAAATCATTTTCAGTATATGGGTAAACAGGTACACGAGGTTCGATCCACCGAATCAACTCATAACCCCAAAAACCAAATAAGCCACCAATATCAGGTGGTAGTTGAGGTAGTTTGACAGGTTGATATTTTTGCAGACAGTTATCTAGAGTTTCAAAGGGGTCTCCCTCAAAAGTTTTAACTGTGCCATCGCGGTAAGTTTGGGTAGTATGTTCCCCTCTTACCTCCAATGTCCACAATGGGTCACAGCCAAGAAAACTATAGCGTCCGATTTTCTCCCCACCTTCAACTGATTCTAGTAAAAAATTGTATGGTTGACCCGCGCATACACGATACCAAGCAGAAACAGGAGTATCGAGGTCTGCTACCCATTCTTGGTAGACAGGAACAAAGTTACCTTGTTTTGCTAGTTGGGAAAATTTGGAGAAGTCTGGGAATATCATAAATTTTGAGGTTTTAGATTTGAGATTCAGCAGCGACTCTAATAAAATTAAAACCTCAGCTTCAGATGAAATATCTGGAAGCCAAGGTGATCATAGAAATTGACACTCTCGCCGTTAAATCACATGATTATAACGGAAAATTATTGTTTTGCTGACGCAACGCTACGCATTTAATGTCGCCGAGCTAAACACAGACTCTCAGCCTAGATATACAAATCAAACAAGTTGAGTTGCATCTCATATAAACAATCGACCCAAGCTTTCTTGCTCTGTCTTTACGCTGAGGAAGCCGTTGACTAGCAGGCGGTGCGCTTTTATCTACTGATTAATCACAACCTATGAGTCGTATGGTTTCTTACCAGTAAACTTGAGAGCAGCAGGTTCTGGGTTACTGCCAATGTTACGGTCGATCTTACCTACATAAGGACGTCCTTCATTAACCTTCTCAGGGAAGACTCCATCTTTCGGATGTAGGTACTCGGTAGAACCATCAGGGAAAATCCGATAGATTTTGAAGTCCTCAATTTTGGGCTTAAATTTAGTCCGTAGTTGAGTGCCGAGGGCCAAGCATTGCTCTTTGCGAGCCAAGTATAGTAGATTTTCACCTGCATTCATAATAGCTGCACCACCTGTAGGCATCTCAAATACCTGCTCTTTTGAGCTAGTCCAGGTAATAGCGTACTTTTCTTCAACTTCGGCCTTGGTCAGTAAGCCACCAGTACTGCCACCGAAAATAGGGGGTTGACCTGTTAGTTCGTCTGCCATAGATTTTTTATATGAACCTTTTTATGGAATCCTATCACCACAGTTACCCAGGTTTAAGAAATTGTAAGGTTCTGTTACAAAAGGATATTTTAGGACTATGGCCAGACTTTGGGCCATTAGTTACTAATTGCCATCGACTTAAAGATAGTATCATTCTTTTTTTTCGGTTATGGTTGAAGTTAAAAAAGAGGGTAATTGCAATAGTCCTCTTGAATTTTACTATGACTTGATTTTAGTCTAGATGAATAATTGATTGAAGAAGGCAACTATGCAGAAGAGAAAATTGCTTATGGATAGTCAACGACTGGCCACTTCGTATCTATAAACCCCAAACAATTTTAAGCATCACGGGTGATGGTGGAGTATTAAACCTGCCACATAAAGGGTAATAAAACTATCAGGACTTAGATATAACCACTATATATAGTATCATAAAGAGCAACCACCCCTACAGGTGGTGTATTATCTAGAGTAATCCTAAATAATTTGTGAAATATTAACTACTTTCGGCTTCTAGTTAAGCTGTTCTCTAAAAAGAGAACAATATCTTACAACTAAAATAAGTAGGGTTTGCTAAATAAAATTGTAATCAATACCTGTAAAGGCTTCCAGGATTTTTTATTCTGAAAAAGTGCAAGGTTTTTAGCTGTTGTAGTCTAAAAATGCTAATACTTTTCCCCTGACAATGCGGAAAATTTGGCCGTAGCAGATATTCTAACCTCTTGCCTGTTGCCTGCTGCCTGTTGCCTACCCTTACCAAAAGACTTTTTCAGCAAACCCTAAGTATTGCTACTCATGGCACTTCTTGAGTATTTTTACCTTTTGCTTTTTTCAGGAGATTTTTTACAGAACCGGAAGAGAATTGCTATATAGAAATCAGCTATCAGTTGTAAGAGAGTTTTTTCTGTCTCAAATGAGTGGTAGATGTGAAAAAATAATTCCTCACAAATCATTCCTGATTGCTATAGATATTTTTCGTAGAATCAAAAAAGCACAATTTTTTTGTTTATGGGAAATACTTATAGTAACTAACTTTTGGTGAAAACCGAACGTTACCAATTACACTTTATTCACGATTTTTAATACAATATAACTAAAACTTATTTTTCACCTTCATTTATTGAATTATATCGGACTATATGGAAGCAATTTTATTTCGCCCTCAAGGCAACTTAGATTTAAAGAGAAGTTATCAACTCAAGCAAATAATAGACAAACTAATCGACAAAACACGAAATTTATACTGGATAATAGATATGGGATTAGTAAACAAAATTAATAATTTGGGATTAACTACTTTAGTTATTATCCGAAAAATTTCTGAAAAAAGAGGATGTCTATTATATCTGTTCAATATCCAAGATGATATTCAATTAGTTTTTCAATTAACTGGATTGGACCAAGGATTTCATTTTTTAGAAGATGAATCATTTCTCTATTCATTAAAACCTAAGCTACTACTTTGCTAGCTGCTAAGTTTATGAATTAGATTCCTTTCTTCTTGTTTGATTTTCCCTCTCCATTTTTTCACTATTACTAACAATTGGAATTGTAAAGTGAAACTGACTACCCCGATTTTTACCCGCTGACTCTGCCCAAATTTTTCCTCCCAAGCGAGTAATAATCTGCCGACAAATGGCTAAACCTAAACCTGTACCACCAACACTGCGCCGTAAAGCACCTTCCTCTTGATAAAAGCGATCAAATACAGCTTCTAGGCGCTTAGGTTCAATCCCACGACCAGTATCAGAGACTGTCACTTCCAACATATTATCTCCATTAGAAGTAGCTCCAATCATTACTGTTCCTTCAGAGTGAGTAAACTTACAAGCATTATCCAGGAGTTTTGACAATACCTCTACTAACCATTCTCCATCAGCTAAAACTAAAGGTAGTTCTGTCGATACCTGAGTAGTAATATTCGGTAAATCTCTTTGTAAATGATGGGCACGAATACTACTCAGAGCCAAATCAACACATTCTAATAGAGGCAGATATTCTACATTCCACTCAACCGTACCACTTTCTAAATGAGACAATGTTAAGAAATCTTGCACAAGATGACGCATTCTATCTGCATCTGCTAATGCAGTTTCCAACATAACTTGACGTAACTCTGCAGGCATATCTGGTTCTTGACTCAAACTTTCAAGGCAAACTTGAATAGTTGATAAAGGTGTCCGTAGCTCGTGGCCAGTAATTGCAATTAAATTACTACGAGTCCGGTCCAGAGCTTCTAATTGTTGATTTAATTCTTCTAAGTGGGCATAAGTTTCCGCCTGGATCAAAGTTATACCTAATTGAGTAGCGATCGCTTCTACCAAATCTATTTTGTCATCAGACCAATTATGGGGACACGATCCACAGTGGTGTAACTCCACCATACCTAAAAGTCTTCCTTGATAAAGCAAAGGTACCATTAACCAGCTCTTAATTTTCCATTGAGATATTAATGTTTCGATACAGTTTTTGGCCTGAACTTTAGAGCTTTGTGGTGTTTCTGTCAAACAATAATTAGGTAGTAAGCTTGTATCTTCTATAGAGACTTGCTCTTGAGTTTGAACAACCCTTTGAAATAAAGGATTATCTTGTAAAGGCCATTCTTGATTAACCACAGATGTAACTGACGAACTTAAATATTCATGCGTAATAGTTGCTGTGACATCTAAAGCTCGACATTGATAAATTAAGCATCGGCAAGCTAAAAGTGCTTCTCCCAATTCTTGCACTGCTACTTTGATAATCTCATCAGAGTCTAGCGATCGCCTCATGGCATTAGAAATAATATTAATCAGGCGCTGTTTTTGTTCCTGAACAGCGATCGAGCGATATGCTTTAAGTAACTTATATTGACTTGCCTGTAAATAAGTCACCAAACGTTGGGCAAAAGGATCGTTAAATTGAGGATTTTGAGTAACTACTTCTGAAGCTTTTTTTAGGTAACGACGATTAGAGCTAGATTTTCTTTTTGCAGATTTTCTTCCCATCTCTACATCAAGATTGATGCTATAAACTTCTCGTGCTGCTTGTACTTTTTCTTCTAACTGTGGCCTATATCTGAGTATTCTATTCAGTAATAATTCAGCAGCTTGGACACATACTTGACGGTCAAAAGTCCAGATACCTTCAAATCGACGTGCCTGATCCATGGCAATCAACTCAGATGTTTCATCACTTTTACCAGAATTAAAACCCTCATTACAAATCAAACAACTTGAATACTGTTGACCAAGTACCAGTAAATTCCATTCCTTACTTAGAATCTCTTTAATATTAAAAGCTATTGTTTCGTAATACTCAGAAGAATCTTTAAATGCTGTTTCTGGTGCTGCTAGTACATATACTTGGGATGTTAGGTTAGCAATTCGTCGATAACGATGAGCTTCCTGACGATAAAAACGCTCTTGCTGAAAAGTTGCAATTACCAGAGGTTGATCGGAGCTTGCTAAAACCTGGTCTTCTATTGCATGAGATAGAGCAGTCAGGGATGACTTAAAGTAAATTTGTGGTCTCAACTGCGGAATCTCTTGCACCAGTTCTGCCAATACGGACTTAGGGATGGTCATCTGGCGGTTAATCTTTACCCTACTGCACTACTAATACTAAATATACATTGTTAGTGTGAACACTACAGAGGCTTTTATTCTTTAGTTTTGTCTGATCCCTGATTTATAGCCGGGTATTTAGTATAAGTATAAATTATTTTATCTCAAATATTTAGCATTTTAAAATTATAAAAATAACTTGCTATTATCAGTTTTTTTGAAACAAAGCAATAGCAAGTTTTTAAGTTTTTATCAATTTTCTGCTACAGCAATTATGAATTTGATTGTACAGAAAATACCTGATAATTAGAGAATTAAAGACTTTAGACTTTTTATGTATATCTTGTAATTTTTACAAATCTTGCATTATTTGTTGCAGTCTTTATTTATCCTTCTCGTCTCTAGTTTCACTACTAGATTCAAGCTCAGAATTATAAATAGCATCCAACTGTTGACGAGCTTCTTGTACATTAACGGAACGCATCACCAACAAAGGTTCATCAATAAAATTCCCAGATTCATCTAATAGTTCCGGATGTGGAATTCTACGAGACTTAGAATAAGAATCACCAGAAGACCATTCTCGGTTTGAGGGTAAAGATTGAGACTCAAGGCCCACAGTTAATAGACTACGGATTAAATTACGAACAGCCAAAACGGCAACAGTAGTAAAGGCTAGGATATAAAGCAGATGTAACATGGTTTTCTCCAGGGCCATATAGGCACTCAGCAAATTTTAAAAAAGTTTAAACAGTTTTTCTTATTTTATATCTACTTAACTCTGGATGAGTTTTATCCCCATAAATTATCTGGGTCAGTCATCATCAATTTCCAGAGAAGATAGTGCTTTTATCGAAAAATTAATAGTTATCAATTCCAAAACTGTTATAGTTAGTTAAAAGTTAACTAAATTTTATTTTTTGATTTATGAATTGATACTTAAATTTGAGTGTAATGAGCAATTCTATCTAGATTGTTCTTTGCGAAATCGCATTGAAACTTGCCAGCATTCCGTTAGTAAGTGATGCCAGGGCATAAGCACTGTAGTTTCTACCCCAACTTGACCTTCAGTTGCATGAAAAAGAGTTTGTGCTGTACTCACTTCCTGTTGAGCTTGCTTAACTCTGTTAAGTAGGTCGAATTGTTCAGTGCTACTAAGAAAAGGAATTTTTTCTCTCTCCAATAACTGACGGGAACGCTCAAAGCAATACTGAAAATCCTCTAACAAGGGTTTAAGTACTGCTTTAAGTAAATCTGGTTCGGGCAGTCTTGGATTTAGCATTTTTCTAAATTAATTTCTTATTCTAGATTTTATCTTAACACTCTTTACACTTTTTAACATTTTACTTAATAAATGTTTTCTAAGGGAGCTTGAGATTTGAAAACTAAAGGAGTAAGGATTTTAGAGCCAAAGCCAGTCACCTTTGATACTTATTTTATACCAAAAATATGATTAATTTATACATATTAAAAGTACAAAAAATGCTAAGGCTGACAAAAATTATTAGACATCTCCAGAAAAAAGGGAACAGAAAAGAGGGAACAGGGAACAGGGAGAAATAATTGATTTGATTTTTGATTTTTGGAGATGTCTATAAGTAATAACAAGTGCGAAAAAAGAATATTACAAATAATTTGAGTCAATAAAGAGATATTTACCGCTCAACTAAACTTACTCAAACTTACTCAAAAGCCTGAAAGCTTAGTTGAACGCAAGTGGATCGACCACTACAGGGTTAAACGGCAAACCCCAAGAAATACTTAAAGACTATTCCTCCTGACTCTTGGCGAAACTGGAAGTATAGCAATGTGCGCTGGGATATTTACAAATTGCAGGAGGTGTCCAATAGCTATAAAGTGTTATATGATTCCTATGGAATGCTTGGGCAAACAGCTTTTTATTCCCCCAGATGAGCTGTTGCCTATTGCCTGTTGCCTGCGCGCAGCGCTATATTTGTAGCATTCTTTAAAATTGGTCTTTCTTTCCTCGCAAACGGGCAAAAGTTTGTACTGGATCTTGGCTTTTAACCGCTAACTGTAGATTAGGTCGATCCCAACCCAGAAAAGGATTTGTGCGTTTTTCTACACCAATCATTGATGGCACAGTAGCCTCATTCCGACTGCGTGCTGCCTTAACCTCAGCTAAACGAGCTTGTAGGTCTAAATTTTGCTCATCGATTGTTATCGCAAACTGCAAATTCTTCAAAGTGTATTCATGGGCACACCATATTCGTGTATTGTCAGGCAAATTACGCAGTTTACTCAAAGACTGTACCATTTGAGCTGGTGTTCCTTCAAATAAGCGGCCACAACCACCAGCAAATAAAGTATCACCACAAAATAATTCCCCCGCTTCTCCAGCAACTACAGGAGGAAAGTAATAAGCAATATGGCCACTTGTATGACCGGGCACAAATAGAATCTCTCCCTGTCGGTCAGAAAATTGGACTTGATCGCCTTCTTGTAAAAATACCTTTTGTCCAGGAATTCTACCTCGGTCTTCAAATCCGCCATACACTGTAAGTTGAGGAAACTTCTTAATTAACTTTTGATTAGCTCCTACATGGTCTGAATGGTGGTGAGTGTTGAAAATAGCTACCAACTGAGCACCCAATGATTCTAGTTTTTCGGTCACTGGCCTAACTTCTGCTGGATCGACTACAGCCGCAATCTTTTGATTTGGGTCATGTAGTAAAAAGATATAGTTGTCTGAAAGTGCTGGCAGTCGATAAATCTTCATAGAAACTAAATTAATGCCTTATATACAAAATTTTCACTTAGGGATATTATTGCCCTCTTAACTATTAAAATAACTTAGGAATGAGAACAAAGGTAATATTTATTTCTGAGACTACTTTGATCGGGTATATTACTGAACATATAATCAATATCAAAAGTTATATAGAGGATATTAAAGATTATGTTATGGAGTGAGCAAAATAAACCAAATGTGACAATTAATCAAATGGTGAACCGAGTTATTACATCAGGCAAACTTAGTCGCCGGGAACACCTACAACTTACTTCGGCAATATTATGTGGTAAAAACATAACAGATGAAGAACAACATCAAATTAATCAGATATTTGACTTTCTTCAAATTCGTAAAATTAAGTTAGTTGATGATAATTATTATTCATAGATATTTAAGAGTAAAAAATATTAGTAAATACTTGATAGCGTTTATTTCTTGGATTAAGTACAAAATTTAAAATTATAGGGAATAGACAACATGAAAAAGAAAATATAATGTATCAAAAAATGTAGCTATACTTAGGACATAAATTTATTCATATTCTTTGGTTTTTCCTGCGGAGTGCTACGCAAACAACTATTTCATAAGTCTTAGCAATAATTGTGAATGAGATATTTTACCTGCATTAAAATATTATATTTTTTTGAAATTAAAAATAGTCTCAATATTGCATTAATAGCTAAAGAAAGATATACACTGGCAAATTAAATTAATAAAGTACAGTAAGTAATAATTGGCAACTTGATATACAGCATATTTCATATCAGTGAGGTACATCTGTGGTGGGTAAGATGCCCTACCATGGTGGGCAAGATGCCCGCACTGGATCTTTAAAATTTGCACCTCATATACTACCGAATCTGCTGTAAATATAAACCTGACTATATTCTGATTTCTGTTAAACCCACAATTAACTAATACCTCAGATAGAGAAAATTGATAATGAGTGCAACTAAACCAAATTCATTACTAACAGTACCAACAGGTTTATTACAAGTTCCTGCTGTAGTAAAAAATACTATAAAACCAGATAGTCCAGAAATCAAACTTTCTCTGGTTATTCCCACATTTCAAGAAAGTCAAAATATCCCAAAGATTGTTCAAAGACTAACTCAGTTACTAGATACTCAAATTCCCGATGCTTATGAATTAATTGTGGTAGATGACAATAGTCCCGACTTAACTTGGGAGACGGCTCAGAATATGACACCAGAATATCCTCAACTCCAGGTAATGCGTAGGGAAAAAGAAAGAGGACTTTCCACTGCAGTCATTCGTGGTTGGCAAGTAGCAAAAGGAGAAATATTGGGAGTAATAGATGCAGACTTACAACATCCTCCAGAAACTCTCTTAAAACTATTGATAAAAATGGAGCAAGGTGCTGACTTAGCAGTGGCTAGTCGTCACTTTGAGGAAGGAGGTGTCAGTGAGTGGAATATTATTAGAAGATTATTGTCTCGTGGCGCTCAAGTTTTGGGATTAATTATTTTACCTGGAGTCGTAGGGAGAGTCTCAGATCCCATGAGTGGCTATTTTATGGTCCGCCGAAAGGCGATCGCAGAAAAAATTCTTAGGCCAGTAGGGTACAAAATTTTGATTGAAGTTTTAGGTCGAGGCAGTATTTGTTGGGTGGGAGAAGTGGGGTATGTATTTAATGAACGTCTAGAAGGGGAAAGTAAAGTTACCTGGAAACAATATATAGAATATTTACACCACCTACTAAATTTAAGGTTGGCTAGATGGCCTAGTCGATTTATCTGTTTCGGTACAGTTGGTTTTATTGTTTTTAATATATTCTCGCTGTGAACCATATTAGTCTAATACCAAATATCACGCATTTTTGTTACATTTTTTTGAAAGCAGGGAGTAGGGAGTAGGTAAATAACGAATCAGATATATTTACTTCATACAAATAATTGCTAAAAACATTACTGAAGGTGACTTATTACTTAATAACTGAAGTATTCAATAAACATGGGGTGATTTTTAGGAATTGTGATCAGACTACTTCAAAAATTAATAATTAGGGTTTGCTGAAAAGTATTTTAGTAGGGGTAGGAGACAGGAGACAGGAGACAGGAGAAATGGGAATTTAGAGGAAGTAGGAGCTAAGTTTTGTCCCTTGATTTTTCTGTCCAACTATGCGCCTAAAATACTAACTTTTTGAGCGTTTTAGACTGAAACAGGCGCACTTTTTTCGTTCCCAAAAAGGCTAAAGTCTTTATATGTCAATGCTTTTATATTTAATCAGCAAGCCCTAATTAATTATTAACAATGACCTTTACTTGAAAAGAATGAGGATTGATGAAAAGGAAAAATTTTTCTTGTTTGGTGCTTGTAGGGCGACAGTCCGTGGCGCAGTCAATCAGAGACTTTAAACCTTAATTATTAGGTAACATATATATATAAGTTAGAACTTACGCATTGCATTTTTTAGTTATGAACATTGTATTTAGTATAGCACTATAGTTTAACTAAATTTATGTAATGTTTTTGCGTAAGTTCTATAAGTAAAAGAAATTTATAAATTATTCATACTCCTTGTTGCCTCCCTTGATTACTAACAGACTTTAAAACAGATGTAGTATAAGTAGTTTTTCATCCCTGAAAGACAGGGCATTCAAATTCCCAATTACTCTTGGGCAATGATTTTTGGTAGTCCCACCATACCACATAAGACTTTTCTTCTAAGTCTTTAATTTGATCAATAGATACCAACATTGAATCACTCAAACGCACTACCATCTCTCCATTCAAAAGCGCCTGTCGCCATTGTTTTCCTGTCTTCCAAGCATAATATTTGACTCCACTCCAACGAGGATTAACTGGGTATCCGGCAAACCCAGAACGCAATGCAGGAATATAAGCGCTTCTGAGTTGAGTATGAACCAATATTCCTTCCTCTAGTTTAACTACTTTCAGATTTTGATGATCTTGCTTAAACACGGGACTCACCTCCTGCTTGAGAATATGCTTAATTTTTCTTAACTTATCAGACTACAGCCATTATATCACTGAGAATTTCAGATTTTTGATATTGAGGAAAATCTATCTACACAACTATACAAGTAATAATAATTTCCCACTTTCTCAGCCTTAGCATTTTTTGATTGAATAGTATTACACAAATTTAACTCTTATAGATGTAAATTTCATTCACCTTGATACTAATTCAGGAAAATAATGCCTCAATTTATCAGGGGGGATTGTTTATCTTTTTCTTTTAGGTTGAATACACCGCCGTCTATACGGTGTTTACAATTGGTTGGGGTTTGAGTCCCCATCCACTTTTTCCTTTTTCCTTCTTCAATAAGTGGCGATCGTCCACTCCTACGAAACAAAACAAATTTTTTATATTAGTCAGGAAAAAATAGTGATAGTATCATCAATAACTAGCAATAATTCACAGATTTGCGATTGAATATTAGGGAAAGATATGATTAATCAAAAATGGATTCAAGATCAGATTAAGCTACTAAGTAGGAATGTAACTCAATCTTTATTTTCCACTGTAGAGAAGTTAAATTTAACTATTATACATTTGTACAAAAATTGCTTTTTAATTAAGTTTTTACCAAAGTGGATAAGTAAACTTGTATACCTTTCACTAATATTTATAGTCAGTTTAGGTTTGACTGCTGCAGCTATTAAATCTCCGACTGTCAAAATTCCGATTTTTGGTTTCCATGACATTATTGATTTACAGAATCAAGCTGATTTACCACCATATCGCCCTCTTTATGGTATGGATTATACTAAGCAAGATTTAGAAAAGTTTGTAGAGTATTTAGTACAGAAAAATTACTGGTTGTTATCCTCTCAAGATTTATTCGTATATTTTATTAATAAATCTCAACCTATACCAAGTAAACATATAGGTCAAAAACCTGTAATGCTTACTTTTGATGATGGCTATGAAGGAGTGCATAAAAATGGAATGCCCATCTTAGAAATGATGGAAGAAAAATATGGTGAAAAAGTAAGATTTGTTCTGTTTATTAATCCTAAAACTCTGGGAGTTAATAATGGAAAAGATTTACCACATCTTAGTTGTCAAGATTTAAGAGAAGGATATCAGAAAGATTTTTATGATATTCAATCTCATGGATTTACTCATAAAAATTTAACAAAAATTAGCTCCAAGGAATTAGAAGTAGAACTATATTTTGCGAAGTTAGCTTTGAGAAAATGTACTAATGATTTAGATAGGAATAAAATTGTCGCTGCTCATATTGCTTATCCCTATGGTGCCATCAATACAAAGGTGGAAAAAAAGTTACCTAAATATCATCTAACTGGATTTATTTATGATGATAATTTTTTGAAAGTAAATTATCTGAAAAATAAGTTCCGCATTTCTCGAATTACAGTTGGTAGTCGCACATCTCCTTATAAGTTAATCCGGTTAGCAACTCGAGCTTCAACACTCAAAAAAATTCGTAAGTTGACAAAATAAAAATTTAATTATTATAGCACAAGGAAGAAGAAAAAAGGAAGAGGCAGGAAGGCTTAATATCAAGTCTCATTAAGGTGTTTGCTAATAGCAGCCCAGTTAATGTTAATTATTCTTATGTTTACTTCTCTGTACAAGCACCTGGGGAGTATGCGCAAGCAAACGGCCTTTTGCCCCATCACCCCATCACCCCATCACCCCATCACCCCCGCTCATTATTTACGAGCGATCGCATAATAGCGCCAAGGTGCAGGATAACCTTCAATTGTCAACGAAGGGTCTTCAGGATTGAGAAATTCTGACAAACTATCAATATTTGCCCAAGAAGTGCGCCGTTGTTCTGCTACTGACAAAGGTTCGGCAAAAAAACAATTAATATCACTAAACCCCGCTCGCCCTATCCAACTCTCTAAACAAGACTGAGTGGGGAGAAACCAAATACCTCGTGCTTGAGCATAACGTTTCCGAGGTGTTAGAGCTACTGGTAAATCTCCAGGAATGCCTTGACAGTCAATAATAATTTCCCCCTTGGGCGCTAAAGCTTCTCGCATTTTGCGTAGTAAAGCAATAGGGTCAGTGTGATGATAGAGAATACCCAAGCAGAAAATGGTGTCAAAAAATTGAGGGTAATAGTGAATGTGTTCAACTCCCAACAGTTCAAATATCAGCATTTTTTGTTGCACAATATTTTGAATAAGTTGAAAATTCCAAAAATGTTTTGCGTAGGGTTCAAAACCAATAACTAACTCGGGTTGTTGAGCTGCCATGCGGAACATAAAATAACCATTGTGGCAGCCAATATCGGCGACTCTACGATTTTTCAGAGAACTAATATGTGGCAAAATACGCTCCCATTTCCAATCAGAACGCCATTCAGCATCAATGTTTATACCAAATAGTTCAAACGGACCTTTTTTCCAAGGACAAAATGTTTGCAAACTGTTCCGGAACAGTTGTTGTTGCTCTGGGGAGAGTTCCTCAGCACGACCGACTTTTATTGCTGCGCAGGAAAAGTCGAAAAAATGACTTTTGATATCTGTAACTGTTTGTACTGCTTCGTAATACTTTTGAGTAGAGGTTTCAAATAATTTTTTGTGTTTTTCTTGACGGGTTTTTAATATTGCTTCTGTATTGATCGGGATGTCATATTTATATAAATAATCTGAGGGAATATGGCCGATACTATTATTAAACATGAGACTAAATTTAGTCATTATATCAAATCCGTTTAATTGCAAATAGATTCAATGCGAGACGATAGGTCATAGGGAATAGCAGTGCGACCTCGCGGGGGCGACAGATGCACCGCTGTTGCGCACTCGGTGTGAGGGAATAGTAAAATTTTTAGCAATAATTAACATTTAAGGGTTTGGCATCCGCGTACTGATTACTAATGGGACTTACACAAAATAGAAGTCGAAAATAGGCTCAAATATAGACAGGAAGAGGCTTTGACATCAAAAAGGCATAAATCCTTAATTACCAAAGGTTTTAGGCATTTTTAGGCCATTGACGTAATTCCTTTATCTAGACTGACACGAGCGCCATTTTTCGACCTAAAAATGTTTAAGTCCCACTAACTACTGACTACTAAATTGAAGTGAGGTTGTTCAACCGAACTTGGTATTATATCATGTCCGGATAATATACAATCTATAAAACTATGAGATTGACGAGTTCAGTAGAAATATCTTTCTTACCTGATTTTCCCCAACCCCCGACTCCTGCTATCATAATAATAACTTTATGGCGTTGTCAGATTAAAAGATGAATTATAGGGACAGGGTGGGAACAGAGACCTCTTTAAACTTAAGGTAATGAATCAGTAGTCAATTGAGTGCTTTAACATTTCAACAGACTTGGAATAGCACAAGGTTTTGCGATGTAATATAGCTCAGTAATAACGTAAAGGTGTATTTTCTCCCTCTACACCAGTCATGTAAGTCTTGCTCACAATCTGATCTCCTGCCGGAATAAATTTAGTATAAACTGGATTACCATCCCTTACCCAAAAGTAACATTGCCACCAGAAAATAGTCTGCCATCATACCATAAATGTTTCCGCACTATGGTCACCTACAACAAGCCTAAAATACCGGCTGGAAAATTGTCTACAGCAGCTCCTGTGCCAGATTTTATTTTTTTTTCCGACAAAGGTTTCTAGTTGCTCCAATTCTCCGACCTCTGGGATAGTTTCTGCCTCATAGGCATCTGGTAGAAGTGTTCCCACAAGTTTGACCCCATCCATAATCGTTGTGCGTGAAACTCCTGTAATTCTCTCTATGGCAAGAAAACCCATGCCATTAACATACATTTTCCAGCAGTTGCGTTTGGCATCATCACTATATCCGTATGGGTTGATATTCTGGGATCAATTGACGGCCACACTTGACACAGATATATAGCACTGTGCGCAGGCAACAACTCCGGAAGGCAACAGCTCCGGAAGGGGGAATGAAAAACCTATAATATAAGACTTTTAGCTATTGGACAGTTCTTGTAATTTGTAAATATGCCAGGGCACATTGCTATAATTTTGTTTACCTTTTCGCGTGACCATTTTTATGGATGTGGTAACTGTGGCATTCTGGACATTCCATTGCATTTTTCCTTGAACTTTACACGCTGATCATTCTCTCAATCATCTTCTTTTCTGACAACGCCAACTTTATCGACCTACTTAGTAGATGTAGCTTCTTCAGGCAACAGTACCTTTGCTCGAACAAACCGTAAACCACTTACTCCCTGTAGAGGTTCAACCAAACCACTCTCAAATTTATCCTCCACCCAACCTTCACGAACTAGATAACGGAAATACTGTTGATACTCTTGCCACTCTTCATCAGTAGAATAAACCACAGTCAACATCCCTGGCTGAGTTATCCGCTCCTTTGTTTCCTGATCCACACCTTTGTCAATTCGCTTTTTAACAATTTCATAACGAATATCGCGACTACCTTTGACATCAAACAATCTTTCTGTACTTTCATTGTGATAAATATCAATTGTAGAATTCTGCACTAAGATCAGATGCACAACTCCCAAAGTAACTTCCTCAGATTCAGCTTTCAGGCGCAAAATTGTTCTAGCACAATCACAAATTGCTCGTAGTTGCTCATAACGCAAACTACAGAGATGAAATTGACTAAATTTAGGATTAATAGATTTCCCCAGATACATCATGTGGTCTATGCCATCGGTAGCCTCAAAATCACAATGGTGGGGTATAATTTGCTGCATCTGCTTTTGCCACTTTTCCCAAGTATTTTGAAGATGGTAGTTAATTTTGTGCAACATCTGGTCGTAGCGATCGCGAGCTTGATAAACACTATGATGTTCATTGTCACAAGCAGCTAAATAAGCTTCTACAGAAGTTTTGACCGCATCTCCACATTCCAAAAAATAATCAAAGTAATTTTCTAGATGTAAATTTAGATATTCTCTTGCTGTAATTTCACTATCCACTGATACTTTTGCTTCTAGAGACTTAATATATTCCAACAGATCTTGCCGTAGTTGCTGACAAAAAGCACTATCTTTTATTTTACAAACAGTTTCGACAATTGTTAACCCTAAGCAAAATTGTGTCAGCAGATCGGTTTGAATTGCTCGATTGCGTTCGGTGGAAGATCCACGAATATCACAGATACCATAAAGAGGATAGACATCTTCAAAAACGATTATTTCTGGCGGTAATCCCCAACGACGGCGTTCTGCTTCTTGCAAAAATCGCCATTCAACTGCCGGGTGAATATTACGAATATTTGTGAACCGTTGTTGAATTGTTTGACGAACTGCAGTGGTTAAAGGTGAAATAAGTTCCTGAGCGTGTTTGTAATCAGAGGTATAAAAATTGTTGGGGAGCTTGCTGGTTAATCCTACTATTCCCAAAACTGCTTGAAGTCCAGAACTATCTTGTGGACAGGCAGCTTTAATTACTAGAGGAATTAGTAGCAAGGAGCGAACTCCTTTTTGATATAGATTTTGTTCACACTCAGTTTGACAATGTATCTTCAGGTCGGGAATATTCTGAATTTGATTATCTTTAGCAGTTTTGAAGATTGGAGAATCCTGTAGACTCTGCGTGGAATATAGTCCAGGGTAGTTGCTTGTGGTTAAATACTCACTGCTGATGAATAATTTTAGTTGTTTTTCTCCTTCATTGCGCAGTAGAATCATATCATCTGCTCGGAAAAGCGACCGCATTAATTTGTCTATTTGCTCAAATTTCTCTCGCTGCATCAATGATTCTGGTTCCACTAACAGTTGGGTTAGTCTTCGTTTTTGTTCTTGAATAGTTACATCTAAGCCTTCGAGTAAAAATAAACCCTCTAGTTGGAAATTTTCCAATTTTAACTGTTGGGCTAAAATTTCTAGATTTCCCGGTTGTATCAACCAAGCTATTTGTTCAGATGTTGACATTGATTGGAAATTGATATCTGTAAAATCGTCTACAGTTTTCTCAACTCTTTGTACTTTTTGTTGTGAGCAACAAAACCAGAATTCTATATACTGTGGTTCTGAGTTTTGTGGGCAATTAATGGTTGATATGATTGAATAATGTTGAAATTGTAGATTTGCTGTATTTATTTGATAAAGTTCTTTGAGTATCCAGTGCAAAATTTGCAGGCGGTAAATTTTTTCTAGTTCTGTTTTCTCCCAATCACTTACCAACTCATTCAGCTTAATGTTTTGCTTTGATTCTATTTCATCGATCTGATTCATTCCCATTAGCTGGCAAAAAGCACGATTAGCATATTTAATGCTGAGGTTACTTGGTTCTACAATTGCTGTTAATATTCTGCTTTGGTGTGGAAAATCTTCAAGTCGCTCTATTATTTGTCTCCAAATTTTTAGTTGATCGACTTGATTATGGTGATTGGATAGTTGAGATGCTAGAGCTTGCAATAGTTGCTCTATATTGATATCCTCACTGTTTTGATGGTTTGGGATGGAAGAAGTTTTCCCTGGTAAAGCTTTTGTATAATATTTGTTATGTTTATCTGTAATTTTTTGTTTGGAAGTATGCATCTGTTTTACACCTGATGTTTTGAATATTTATTTTATGTATCTATGAGAACCCATTTGGTCTCTTTGCACAGGGTATGTGTTTTTGGCATAGAATTCAGAACTCAGTCCTGGTGAAGTCAGGAAATTCAGAAATAGAATAGGGGAAAAAGCAGATGCGACCCCGCGCCTTCGCACGGGGCAAGGGAACGCGCACCAAGCAGGTAGAAAAATGCTCCCATATCTCTATCTCCCCATCTCCCCATGTTTAAACTATATAAATTAGATAACTCTCAAATGGGTTATATATACGATCTTAAACTAGGCCAAGTTTTTAATGATAGGCCATAAAATCCAAGATCGAAGCTATATATCTGGACAAGTAAGCTTGATACTGGACAAATATTTACTGATAGGTTAATAATATTATGGGTAAAACCACATAAAATGGAAACTATTGACAGAATATATACACTATGGTAGATATAATATAATTAAAGATAAGGATATAGATTAATATTTACGATTTGCTTGAATATTGAGTAGAGTTAAAGTTAGAAAATCGTGATTTATGTTGTTTTGAAGAAGTAAATTATATAATTGTTGTTTTGCTACAAAAAATGCCGAGAAATATCTTGTACTAAAAATATTGAAAGATCTCCAACATTATTGCAGATGTGAAAAAAATATGCGCTGAATTTGCTATATATCTATGAATATCTGAATAAAAAACCAAAATAGTTATCGATTATGGGAATAGGAAATTAGGTTAGGAATAAAAGATTACATTGTTGTAAAAGAGAAAAAGCAATGATTTAACGAAAATTTTTTTTAACTTTAAAGAAGCAATAAATAAAATTTAAACAGAAGCTAACTATCTATATTCAGAACGCTTTGAGTTTCACAGTTGGAAAAAAATTAGGTAAAAAAAAGAAAAAACCTTTCAGATGATATATAATAAAAAACTACTACTAGCTTAGCTGAAATTGCTTTATGTTTGAAGCCCTTGCCGACCGCTTAGAAGTCGCCTGGAAAAAACTAAGGGGTCAAGATAAAATTACAGACTCCAATATTCAAGAAGCCCTACGAGAAGTCCGTCGTGCTCTATTAGAGGCAGATGTTAACTTACAGGTTGTGAAAGACTTTATAGCCGAGGTTAGCAATAAGGCTAAAGGGGCAGATGTATTAACAGGAGTAAGGCCAGATCAACAGTTCATCAAAATAGTCCATGATGAGCTAGTGCGCGTCATGGGAGAAACCAATGCTCCCCTAGCAAAAGCTGAACAAGCACCAACTATTATTCTGATGGCAGGTTTACAAGGGACAGGTAAAACCACTGCCTCAGCTAAATTGGCCTTACACCTACGGAAGCAAGACAGAAGTACCTTGCTAGTAGCTACTGATATCTATAGACCTGCTGCTATAGACCAATTAGTTACGCTAGGTAAGCAGATAGATGTATCCGTATTTGAATTAGGCATAGATATAGATCCTGTAGAAATTGCTCAAAAAGGTGTTGAAAAAGCAAAGACAGAGGGCATAGATACTGTAATTATAGATACAGCAGGTCGGCTACAGATTGACCAAGATATGATGGGGGAGCTCGCCAAAATTAAAGCAGCAGTTAAGCCCCAAGAAACATTGCTAGTAGTGGATGCAATGACAGGTCAAGAAGCGGCAACATTAACCCGTACCTTCAACGATCAAATTGGGATTACAGGGGCAATCCTCACAAAAATGGATGGGGATACAAGAGGTGGGGCAGCTTTATCAGTACGTAGAATTTCTGGTCAGCCCATAAAATTTGTGGGGGTGGGAGAAAAAGTAGAAGCCCTACAACCTTTCTACCCAGAGAGGATGGCTTCTCGGATTCTGGGGATGGGAGATGTACTGACCCTGGTAGAAAAAGCTCAGGAAGAGTTTGACATAGCTGATGCAGAAAAAATGCAAGAGAAAATTCTCTCAGCTAAGTTTGACTTTACTGACTTCCTGAAGCAAACGCGACTGATGAAGAACATGGGTTCTCTGGGAGGAATTATGAAATTAATTCCTGGAATGAATAAATTGAGTGATGATCAGTTGCAGCAGGGAGAAACTCAACTCAAACGCTGTGAGTCAATGATTAATTCAATGACAAAGCAAGAGCGCCAAACCCCAGAACTTTTAGCAAAATCTCCTTCTCGACGAAAACGTATTGCTCGTGGTTCAGGTTATGCTGAAAAAGATGTTAGTAAACTGGTGAGTGACTTCCAAAAAATGCGATCGCTCATGCAACAAATGGGCCAAGGAGGAATGCCAGGTATGGGGATGCCAGGAATGCCAGGTATGGGAATGCCAGGAATGCTAGGAGGGAGAACACCTCCAGGATTGCCAAACTACCCCGGTATGGGTGGTAGCAAAAAGAAAAAGAAGCAGAAAAAGAAAAAGGGCTTTGGGCAACTTTAAGAATACGGTAGCAGGTAGTAAGAGTCCTAAAATATATGGTGGCAAACTGTAAATTTGACAAAAGATACCCAATACTTTCTTCGTTACCATGAAACATAATAGCTTAAAATTTCAAACAGGAGTATAATCACTCGAAATGATCAAACTGCGATTAAAGAAATATGGAAAAAAACGGGAGACTAGCTACCGGATAGTAGCAATGAATAGCAGTTCCCGACGTGATGGCCGTCCATTAGAAGAGCTCGGCTTTTACAATCCCAGAACAGATGAAACTAGACTAGATGTACCAGGAATTACTAGACGTCTTGAACAAGGCGCTCAACCAACACAAACAGTGCGTGACATATTGAGAAAAGCTAATGTCCTTGAATCACCAAGAACCGGAATTAACACCCAAGAGAATGTATCAGTTTCCCATGCAGAATCGACAGAAGCCGTTACCAATACCCAACCAAGCGAAGAAACTGCCAATACCGAAGCCAGCCAAACCAGTGACAGTGAGTCAACTGAAACAGCAGCTACCGAGTCTGAGGAATAATTCTCAGTCATCTAACCCTGATTACGCAGAAATAGTGAGATGTTTAATTGAGCCATTTCTAGATTCACCAGAGTCTTTACGAGTGGACTGTGAAGTAAATCCTCGGCAAGCAAAAGCCTGGATTCGTTTAGCTTTTGACGAACTCGAAAAAGGACGAGTATATGGTCGTGGAGGACGTAATATCCAAGCAGTTCGTACTGTGTTAGCAGCATTAGCTCAAACAGCAGGTCAATCTGTGCATTTGGAGATATACGAAGACCATTCAGATACACCACGCCCTTCTCCTTCTTACTCTTATAGCAATCGAGAAGAAGGGACTTATGATAGAAAGACTATGCCAATTAGTCGCCCATCCTACAACAGACAAAGAGTATCTCGTAGTCGTAGTACAACTCCAAGTCCAATTATATATAAACGAGACGATCGTGGAATGAGGTAAAAATTATCAGAATGCCACCACTAAAACTTTTATTAGGAATAGTGGGGCATTACTTTCATTATTCTAAGATTGGAGGACTATTTATTGATAAAAATATATAGATGGTTTCCTAGTTTAAAAACCGATAAGATAAATTTGCGTTGGGCGGTCATTGAGCAACTTGCTTTGCTACTGCCAACAACTGTGACAGCCTTTGGGTTATCTAGTGCTAGCACTTGGATAAAAAAACAGAAAGTATTTGTTAGGGAGTCTTAGCAAATATGGAATGGAGAACCATGTTGGCATGACAGAGACAGTAAGAGTAGAGTTGCCTAGTATTGATAGCGCGATCAATCTTTCTGGTTATCAGGAAGAAAATATTAAACTACTGGCACGACATACAGGGGCAAATGTTGTACTGCGTGGACAAGAATTATTTATCAGTGGCACGGCAACTCAAATAGAACGATGCCAACAAATTGTGCGATCGCTCGAAAGCCTCTGGAAACATGGTAAAACCATTACTGGAGTAGAAATTCTCACTGCTCGCCATGCTATTGATACTAACCGTCAAGATGACCTACAAGAACTTCAACAAGACGTTCTAGTTAAAACCCGTCGTGGGTTAGAAATTCGTGCTAAAACTTTCCGTCAACGAAAATATGTACAAGCTATCCGCACCCGCGATATGACTTTTTGTGTGGGTCCTGCTGGTACAGGTAAAACATTTTTGGCAGCACTTCTAGCAGTTAAAGCACTTTTAGATAACCAATATGAACGTTTGATTTTAACTAGACCTGCTGTAGAAGCTGGAGAAAAATTGGGATTTTTACCAGGTGATTTGCAACAGAAAATTAATCCCTATTTACGACCTCTATATGATGCTCTTTATGAATTAATAGAACCAGAAAAAGTAACTACTTTGATGGAGAAAGGCACTATTGAAGTTGCGCCTTTAGCATATATGAGAGGTCGAACTCTGAATAACTCTTTCGTGATTCTTGATGAAGCTCAAAATACCACCCCTGCTCAGATGAAAATGGTATTAACTCGCTTGGGTTTCCGCTCAAGAATGGTGGTAACGGGAGATATTACTCAAACAGATTTACCCCTAAGTCAAAAATCTGGTTTAACAGTTGCTATGAAAATTCTGCGAAATGTAGAGGGTATTGCTATTTGTGAACTATCCCAAGCAGATGTGGTACGACATCCTCTAGTACAGAGAATAGTTGCTGCTTACGAGCAGTATGAAAAATAAGACGTTGCTGAATTAGTGTATGATATTAGTATTAATTACTTAGGAGTCAGGAGTTAGGAGTTAGGAGTTAGGAGAGGAGAAAGAAGAAGAAACAAGAGAAAAAAAGAAGGAGAAAGTTTTTTTGTTTAGCTACGCGATATGTAAGGCGGAGCGCGGAACGGAATTCTATCCCTAATTGTCTACAGGTTATATCATACCTTAAATCACCAACGCCAAAAATAAATAATTAAATAATATTTCTATCTATGACTACTAACCTAAAAGATTTTTTAGAAGCTTGTGAACAATTGGGAACTTTACGTTTAATTGTGACAAGTACTGCTGCCGTATTGGAAGTTAGGGGCAAAATTCAAAAGTTATTTTATGCTGAACTTCCTAAAGGCAAGTATGCCAATATGCACACCGATATTGTTGAGTTCCATCTAAACATGGATATGATTAAACAGGTAAAGTTTGAGACTGGGGAAGCAAAAAGAGGAAATTTTACTACTTATGCAATTCGTTTCTTAGATAGTGAAGATCAAATTGCTTTGAGTGCATTTTTACAATGGGGAAAACCAGGAGAATATGAACCTGGACAGGTAGAATCTTGGCAAGGGTTGAAAGAAAAATATGGTGAAGTTTGGAAACCTGTTCCTGTGGAAAGTTTGGAATAGTTACAGAGGATTACCTAATGAGTTTTAATAAAAATTAAACTATGTATTGTATGGTTAAATACTAATAATTAGGGTATCCTCAAAAGTCCTAAGTTTTAGCTTAAGGAACAGAAAGTAGGGAAATTTTTCTTGTTACAACCCCAGAATTTTACTCCTTTATCTTCAAAAAAGATATTACTTTTGATACTATAAAAAGCTCTCAACTAGAAGTTTTTCAACCTTTAATCCCAAATTACGAAGATCGATCCTTAGACTTGTCGCTTAATTTTGATAGCTCCAACCCACAATTTTACAATTTTGTTTTGCCACTTTTAGGGTTTTATTTAGCGACAAGTCTATTATTTTAAAACTCTGAAGGGTTTTTCTGCAAACTCTAAATAATCTTTTTTTTTGCCTGTAGGATAAAGTGTATTCGGTATTTATATCTACTGTCTATGATATTAAGTCCGGATAATTAGTTATAAAAAAACCTATCCTCTTACACAGGGCAAATCTCCCTATGATCGCTGCTTCCCGCTCCCTACTCCCTGATTTATAAGTATTCAACCGGACATGATATTACTCTCAAGCTCCCAAAAATTTTCAGGCAATTTTCAATAATATCTTTTTTTGACAATCGTTTAGTTATTGTGTATGATTATCAATAGGCGTACATTTTTGATAAAGTACCGTGGCCCTTTACACACCATCTTCATTTAAAGCAGAACTAAATGACAAAGGTTGGCGAATGACTCCCCAACGGGAGACAATTTTGCACGTTTTTCAAAATCTTCCTAAAGGCAATCATCTGAGTGCCGAAGATCTTTATAATATGCTACAAAATCGGGGTGAAAGAATTAGTCTATCTACCATTTACAGAACTTTAAAGTTAATGGCAAGGATGGGAATTCTCAGAGAACTAGAACTAGCGGAGGGACATAAACATTATGAGATAAATCAACCTTATCCCCATCATCACCATCATCTTGTCTGCGTACAATGCAATAAAACTGTTGAATTTAAGAATGATTCTATTTTAAAAATTGGTCTTAAGCAGACAGAAAAATCTGGGTTACATCTATTAGATTGTCAATTAACTATTCATACAATTTGTTATGAAGCCCTAAGAATGGGCTGGCCTTCTCTAGTATCTTGTGAATGGTCTTGTCCACGAGCACTTGCAGATGCGGAAAATTCTGAATAAAAAAACTCTGAATAAAATAAACAACCCCACTTAATCTCTGAGTGGGGTAAATAAAAAAAGATTTATAAATCTAATAATTAGTTTCCAATATCTTTAGCACTTAAACCATAACGCAGATGAGCTTTCGCCACTGCTACTCTTGTTTCTGAGTTGTAAACTCCATTTAATGGACCAAAATAAAATCCTTGTAACCGAAGTCTCTTTTGCAGTTCTAAGACATTTGCTTGACTACCTATATAAGTAGCTCGTCCTTTGGAAGCACTTGGAGTAACAATCATAGGATGCCTTAGAGCTTGTAATGTATTTCTTGTAGCTACTCCACTGGCGTTTGTTCCCGCATCTTGCTGAAAACGTCTGACCGCAAACTCAGTCGCAGGTCCAAAAACACCATCAATGACACCAGGATAATAACCCAATCTTGTTAACAAAATCTGGAGTTGTTTTACAGCCAAACCTCGATCGCCCCTTCTGAGAGAACTTGAGTAGGAGTATTGCCTAGTGGTGTAGTTTTGCCTGGAGTCAGACACAGGACCTGGGGGCAGAACTTGACTAGGATTAAATAGAAATGATTGAGTTGTTGGTCCTACTATACCTGTAGGAGTAATTCTATTCCTCCTTTGAAATTCAATTACTGCTATCTCAGTATTTCGATCAAAATAGTTAGTTATTTGTCCTTGATAATAACCTAAATTTTTCAAACGTTGTTGTAATCTTCCTATCTCTACACCTGTTTCCCCAGGTCGAAGAAATACTCTCTCCACAGGAACAGGTCTAGTGCCAAACAAATATTCTCTAGTTGTAATACCTACCTGACCCGTAGGCGTAATTCTGTGAGAGTTTTGAAATCTGATAACTGCAGTTCTAGTATTTTGGTCATAAATACTATTGATTGGACCTCTGTAAAACCCTAATTCTGCTAACCTTCTTTGAATAATTGCTACTTGAGGGCTAACTTGTCCAAAAGATAATGGTCTTGTTGAAGTATTTAATAGAGAAGAATGAATTTGATTAGACCTTTTACCTGCAAATAGTAATGACCAGGTAGTAGGTTCAATTTGGCCTGTAGCTGCAATACCCTTGTCTTCCTGAAATTGTCTTACAGCTTTTTCTGTAATAGGACCATAATAACCAGTTAGATTGGCAGAAAAATAGCCTAACTCTCTCAGTTTTCTTTGAACTGCAGTCACTGTTGCGGCTTTATCTCCACGTCTTAGATAGACTGCACTATTAGGGGAAAGAATAGCATCGCTTTCTGGTCTAAAGTTAGAAGAGCCAGAAAAAAAAGAGTTTGTTGCTATTTGTCCTTGGTATGTTTGACTAACATTAAAATAACTATTTGTTTCAGGACTGAGAATTTCTGGCCTTCTAGCACAACTAGAATCAATAATAATTAAATTAATAATCATTATTGATAAAAAATTTATGTAAGCGAAGCTAGACAGTTTTTTCCAGTTAAGTCCTTCAATAAGTTTGAAGTCTTTGTTTTCTTCATTAACCAGAAAAAATTCTATATATGCAAGAGATTCCATAAATTTTCCTGGGGGACTCTAAAATTTTAATAGTAACAAACTAAATTGATTGAGCTTGTTATCTTAAAGAAGTTATACCAATTTTATGTAAGGCGGCACAAAATTATGAAATTTATTACTACTTGTCTGTCTCGATCTACAGTCAACCCCGATCAAAATATTATTCTATACAACTTCTGATGAATTTGGTATTAAAGCAATTCTTAACAGAGTATAATAATTCAATTATTATGAACAGAGACGGAGACTTTATGTATAATAGAGTTGTCGCTAAATAGATAGAAAAAATCGCTCAAATTAAGACACAGTAGTAATTCCATACGTTTTGCACTGGAAATTGCTAAAATCCTTACATGATAAGGGTTTAGCAGTTTTTTATAGTTATAAAGCGACAAGTCTAATAAAATCTCTAGCTCATCAGGAGAGGGAAATATTTGAATCTATAACTTCAAATATTCAAACAACTTCCCCCATTAACACAGAGGTACTTTTCTCTCCTTTAAAGACTTCTCTATTTGAGTTTATGTCTTTGTTCATTATTCAACTACTATTAGGGTATCAAATTGTTAGTACAATAACTTACTGAAAGAACATCTATAGATTAATTTAATTTAAACTTTCCTATCTAATATTCTATCATTTTGTTGTACTATAAAATGCTTAAACTAAACCTGCGCGGTCAAAAATTAGAGCTACTAAAGCGGCAAAAATAGTTATTCCTAAAGCAGTTAAAGGATTTTGACCTTGAGTAACAGCAAAGGACGTCACTACACCAGCTCCTAGAGCAGCAGTAACGGCAGCAACTAATGGATCGCGGTTTGAACGATTTTTGTACATAATTATTTATCCCAGATAGACTTTTGAAACAATTCATAACTAACAACGTTGTCTCAACCTATCACTTAATTAATAATTAAGATGGGAATTATCCTGGTTTTGCAATTAACATTAAAATTTCTCTAAATTTCTTAACAAATCAAGACTATTTAATGATAAATTTTTTGCAGAAGTTGGGAAAAGGTGGCAGAGAAAATAAAAAAATTAAATAATTACCTAGAAATATGTTTTTATACTCAAAATTTATATTTATTAGGTAAGTCTTCAATGATATTAAAGAATAGAGAATCTACTCCAATTTTTCAGTATTACCACCTGATACCCATCCTGTACGATTACTACCATCATCCACTCGAACTTTTTGCCATCTTTTATCTGAACTTTCTTCCAAAACTATAACTTTTTCTTGATAAGAAACACCACCAATACGATTAGCATTTCTACTAGGAGTATCCCGCAAAATTAAACCAATAGGCTCAACTACAATAGCTTTATAAGCTCCTGGGTCTAATTCATTAGATAAATTTTTATTTGTAGTTTCTGAAGAAGACGTACTCACTTTTTGGGCAACAGGTTTTTCATTAGTAAATATTGGTTTTTCTGGCATTTTCGTTAGTTTTGCTGCAAAGTAGAGAACTGCTGCTGCACTAGCACCAGCTAGCAATAGTATTGCTAAAATAAACCCTATTAAAAATTTGAAGAAGCTATAAAAATTCATAATTTTAAGACTTTTTTCCAAGATTGAAATCAAAAAAATTGGATATATATAAGCAAAATTAAAGTTGCTAAACTTATAGTCCTATAGAATTATTATTGATAATACTAAAAATTACTTTTTAAGCTACCATATCTAGAAGCAAGACGCGCTCTACCTGCTGCTGCCCAATCTTGTAAAAACTTGATTTGTTCTTCTGCAGTCCTAGCAAGAGGGATAATTTGACTAGCAGACTCTAAAATATCCTCAGTAGTAAACTCACGATTTTGACTAAATCCAATGTGCATAGCTTCAATTAGAGATTGTTCTATTTCTGCACCAGAAAAATCTGGAGTTTCATAAGCTAGACGATTTATATCATAATTTTTGATATTGTGAGGTCTTAGCCGAGATAAATGTACCTCAAAAATAGCTGTTCTTTCTTCTTGGTTAGGCAAACCAACAAAAAATATTTCATCAAACCTGCCCTTTCTTAATATCTCAGGAGGTAAAGATTGAATATTATTAGCAGTAGCTACCACAAATACAGGAGATTTTTTCTCAGCTAACCAAGTAATAAATGTACCAAAAACACGACTGGTAGTACCAGCATCTCCTTGACTTTTCAACCCTGCAAAACCCTTATCAATTTCATCGATCCAGAGAACACAAGGTGCTAAAGCTTCCGCAATAGAAATCATCTGTCGGGTACGAGACTCCGACTCCCCGACCAACCCTCCAAACAAACGTCCCACGTCCAAACGTAGTAGAGGCAAATGCCAATGATGAGCGATCGCCTTAGCGGTAAGAGATTTACCAGTACCTTGTATTCCTACCAAAAGTAAACCTCTTGGATGAGGCAAACCATATTGTCTCGCTCGTTCAGAAAATGCTCCACCCCGTCGTAATAACCAATCTTTAAGATTATCTAAACCGCCAATATCAGAAATATTTTCACGAGCAGGATAGAAATCTAATATTTGAGTTTGGCGGATAGTTTGGCGTTTTTCTTCTAATATTAAATCAACATCATTAAGCTGCAATTCTCCGTGAGTAGCAATTGCCTTAGCCAAAACTCTTCTAATTCTTTCAATAGATAATCCTTGAGCTGCTCGAACAACTTCATCTAATAAACGTTTCTCTAAAGATTGACCCATTGCCACTAATAGACGTTCTACCTCTTGGGAAATTTCTTGATTATTTGGCAGTGGAAATTCTACGATTGTTATAACCTCAGTTAAATCTTCCGGAACAGATATTTGAGGAGCAAGAATAACTAGATTTTTAGGTTGAGATTTTAACTTTTTTGCCAAATTTCGTAATTTTCTCGAAATAGAAATATCTTCCAAAAATCTTTGAAAATCACGCAAAATAAAGATTGCCGGAGCAGATTCTGGCAACTTTTCCACAAGCTCTAAACCTTGGAGAGGATTTCTTTTTCCCCACCCTGTATCGTTAGGATTATTTTGATATCCTTCAACAAAATCCCATATATAAACTGCTCTATTACCTTGTTTTTTAGCTGATTCAGTAATTGAGATTTCTACTCGTTCTTCTTCTCTAGTCTGAATATAAATTATTGAGTAGCGCGAGCGTAATAGTAGTTCAAATTCTTCTTGAAAATTCATCAATCATCATTATAAATAGTGACAGTGATTAGATAGACTAAATAATAAAAACAATTACTTAACTGCTTCAAGATTTAGGCTTATTGTTTTTTGAGAGAATCATTAAATGTAGTCATTTAACACCCTCCTGGTTGCCATTTTCTAACCTCCTTAAATCCTATTTTTTTGAGAAGTAACTTTAAATTTGATTGATTAAATACTGTCATTTGAAAGTTAAACTTATAGTCTTGTCCACCCATTAAAGGATAGATAATCTTATTAATATTATTTCCACTTGCTCTGTATTTATCTATTAACAAATCAAAGTCAGGCACAGAAACACGTAGAATAACACCTTCCTTCAGCACTCGGAACCATTCATTTAAGACTTGAGAAACCATACAATGGGAAAAATGTTCCAGACAATGAGAACCATAAATCAAGTCTACACTGTTATCTTTAAGAGGAGCTAAATTATCTATTAGGCTTATGTAGTGAATATGAGGTCCTGATAATCCATCAATATTAATAAATTTTGGATGATTAATAGAACCACATCCAACATGAAGGTTGATAGCTCCATTATCTAATTTTTGCAATGCAGGCCGTCCTAAAATTTGTCTTGTTAGTTGACCATAAATAATTTTCACTTCCTTTTTTAAAGGACTATATTTTTTCCTAAATGAAGCAGGTAAAAAATAAATTAAATTCTCGATCAATTTATTATTCATAATCTTTGATTTGGTAAAAAGTTTTTTTGTTAATACTTAATAACCAACTTTAATCGCTCACTCTCAACTATTTCGTTGTTTTTTAATAGACTCTAAAGCCGCCCATCGCCGGTCTAGAATTGATGAAGAATTTGTCTCAGATAATTTAATTCCCTGGCAATTTTTATCGCATAACTTTCTGGGAGGAACTGCCAAACACAACTGTTCATATACCCATTCTCTAGGGTTAAAATATCCATCTGGAGGTAAAGTTTCTACCAAATCTTCCATAGAATTTTCTACTTCTATGTGAAATAAATCTTTTTGCTCTTGAATTTCTTTAAACCAAATTAATTCTTTTGGAGCGATCGCCAATTTATAGTTGTACTGTTTTAAACATCTATCACAAGTGAGAGTAATAATTGTTTCTGATTTTCCTTTAACTTCCAGATAATTGCCATGATGAGTTACTTGTAAATAGCCTCTAACTGGAGTCAGTGTGTCCAAGTCTGATATAAATTCTTCAAACTTAATAGCCTCAGTCTGCTCAGTTTTTTTTAGTAGACTGGGAATATGTATTACTTCCATCTTCCTTATACCTCACTTATTCCATATCAGCTATTCAGAATTCTGAGTTTGACATCCTCTCCCATTAAATCTCGCGATTATAACGTGAGACTCCCAAACCTCACGATTTGGATTGCGCAGATTACATGGTTAAAGTTAATAGTTAGCTTTGTGATTCACCGTAACCCAGTAAAACCTAAACTTTTGAGCATCTCTTAAGATTTATTTTACAGATACTTTCTTCATGGAGTGCTTATTGTTTGTTTGGTAGCGATCCATCTCCCGGTATAATCTCAGATTTACCGGGAGTCCTCTCGCTCCATTTTTGATAGAATTCTGAATTTGCTTTACTTACACTAATGATTTTAATCTCTATAACTCATTCTTTTCTCCAAATATTTTCTATATATTTTCTATTGGTAGTTAACTTCTAATTTTCACTACTAAACGGCGGTCTGGTTCCTGTCCATGACTGTAAGTTTCTAAATCTTCACAGTCTTGAAGCATAGTATGTATTTGACGACGTTCGGCAGAAGATAGAGATGTTAACTCATGCTCTTCACCAGTCAAACGTACTTTTTTTGCTGCATACTCTGCTATTAATAAGAGTTCTTCTTGACGGCGAACTCGATAACCTGCTATTTCCACAGTGTAGGACAAATGTTGTTCTGAATCGTTAGCTATATTCAGAATTGTATTGACAAGGTACTGAATTGCATCAATTACTTTGCCATCAAATCCTAGTAGAATAGAAATTTGTTCTTGTGTAAGATTTGTCTCATCTATTATTAACCAATAGCCGTCTTCTTGTTGTTGACCTATGACTTTTGCTGGAATTTCTGCTAAAATCAGCAGTTTTTCTAGCCATTGCTTTCCTTGGTCTAGTCCTTGCTCTATATAATAACTATCGTTCATTACTAGCATTAAGCTTTCTTCTTAGAACGTCCTGGTTCAAAGGGCAGTGCTTCTCTTCCCTTTCCTGTTTTTGTTGTTTTTGGTTGTGACTCTTCTACTAATTTCTGTAGGTTTTCAGGTAATGGTTCTTTGGATAAAATAAAAGCCTGAACCGTTTGAAATATGTTAGCTATAAGCATATAAAGTAACACACCTGCTGGTAAAGGAGTAAACAGAAATATTCCTGAAAACAAAAAGGGAGTGATTTTGTTGATTGAGTCTTGATTAGGATTAGCATTGTTAGCGCCAGGTCCTTTACCTGATATTGTCTGACTAGCATAGATACTAACTCCAAAACCAATCACCATAATTAATATATCCCAGTGAATCGCCCCATTGTCATCAAAAGCACCTACACGACCTAGAGCTTTAATAAATAGAAATCCTTTATTTGCTGCAATTCCTGGGATAGTACCTTGAATTGTAGCGTCCCCTGGTTGTAAAGCTACTAAGTTACCATTTTCATCAATTTGAACTCTTTCTGAACCTTTAGTTATAGTCCATGTAGGTTTAACTTCAGTTTGATTATATTCCTGTTTCAGAGTTTCTAGAGATTTGCCCTCTACTGTTTGAAATTCGACCTGAGTTTTATCTCCAACAACTAACTTATTACCACTAGGCATCAAGGCAAAAATCGGAAAGTGGACACCATCATTAACATATATATTTTGAGGTGAAGTTGTATAAGCTTGTGGCTGAATTCGCTCTAGTTGTTCTTGAGGAAATATTTGTACATCTACAGTGTAATTAATATTAGTAAAGGGCGATCCACGCAGAGTTGCAAATAAGGCAAACAGTATAGGCATTTGAAATAGCAGTGGCAAACATCCTGCCAATGGATTAAACTCCTTCATCAGTTTAGCCATTTCTTCCTGCTGTTTTTGTGGATCGTCTTTATAGCGTTTTTGAATCTCCTCTTGTCGCTTTTTCATCAAAGGTTGCGTAACTTTCATCTTACGCATATTCCTAATTGACCCCGCATTTAACGGGTAGAGACTTGCGCGAATTACAAGAGTTAAAGCTACGATCGCTAGACCATAACTTGGTACGATCCCGTAGAAAAAATCTAGGATCGGCAGCATTATATTGTTGGAAAGAAACCCTATACCAAAATCCATTATTTTATGTCAACCTTGGGGCTGGTGATATTGCTAATTTCGACTATTTTTAATTTTTGATTACTATATAATAAAGGTATCTAGTTCAATACATATAAATTAGTCATTTATAAGAACATTTACTAGGTCGATATTATAGTAGTAGCTAATTGATAGTTATTTAACTTTTAAAAATAATAGTTAAATAACTATCAATTAGTAGGACTATTAGTTTTTTGAGCTTTTGCAGCCATCTTTTCAGTTATGTAAGATTCAATTTCTCTAAATCTTGGTATTGCTCTTAGTTCTAAACGAGTACCATTTCTGAGAGTAACTACCAAGTCCCCCCAAGCTCCTAATCCCCTGGGTACTTTTGCTATTTTGACAATTTCTGAGTAAACAATATCTGTTCTATCTTGTCCCATCCAGCCTCCTATTACGGAAACTCGACGATTAGTAATCCTATAGCGTAGCCATAAAGCCCTAACAATAGCAGCAACAGTTAGAGGTAGGCCAATAATTGTTAAACCAATTAATAAGTTAAGAATTAAATCTCCTATGTGGGGACCACCTTCATAAAAGGCTTCCTCTCGAATACCCATCCAACACCTCCACTTGTGTCAATAACTCTTCTAATTGTTGCAGAAATTGAGAATAATTGCACTGTTGAGCTGTTGGTTTAACTACAATCACTATATCCCATCCTTTGGAGATAAATGGCAACATTTGACGTAAAGCTGCTCTAATTTGGCGTTTAATTCGATTTCTGACTACTGCTCCTTTGTTCACTTTTTTGCTAATAGTAATGCCTATGCGAGTAGGTCGCAAAGATTCTAAATTATCTGTACCTTGAGGTAATTTAGGCTCTTGCTGATGACGCAGAGCCTTTAATGTCAGATAAGAACTATTCTTGCGAATTCCTTTTTGATATACAGCACCAAAATCTTTATAATGACGCAGCCTGTTTTCGATAGGCAACATAGTGAGATTATTTAAAATTTGTCTATAATCATCAGGATTATTTCTAATTTTCTTTTTCTAATAGACTGCTAGACGCTCCCGCCCTTTTTGCCGACGTGCTTTAATTACTGCTCGGCCATTTCTAGTACGCATTCTTGTTCTAAAGCCAGATACTCTTCTTCTTTTTCTACTTGTACCATGTAAAGTCCTTTGAGTCATTTTTTCTACTCCTTAGCCACTAATCTAATCACAATTTAAAGTCACAATCCCTTATTGTAGCACATATATCATATAAAGTAAAACATGGCAAATTTATCGTCTATTTTTCAATCAAATATCCTATTCTATGGTCAAAAGCCATGTGCCAATATAACGTAGTAAAGGCACATCACCAGGAGTCCTAATATTGGCATTAAAGTGATACATTCCACCAAATCTTGGATTTCTGACATTGCTGAAGACTACCTCAATTTTATTACCAGCAGGAATAGGTTCACTAGGGTAAATTTCTACAAAATTATTTTCTTTGTCCCATACTATTTCATCGATAGGTATTGATTCTGGTTTTTTTGAACTTCCTCCCCCAACACGAATTTCTATTTTCTCAGTATCAAATGAACCCTTGTAGTAATTAGGATAAAAAATAGATAATTGGGCAACTGCTAAATTTAATTTGTTTGCTGGTATTCGTAGTCGATAACGATCCCAAGTCCCGGACTTACCAGAATCTAAACGGAAGTTTAACTGATTTTTTTGTTCTGGGCCACCAAATAATGTAAATCCTGGCATCCCTTGAGCCAAGCTAGTAATTGGGAGACCTGTTAATAAGCAACTACTAACTAGCAAAGTAGAAAGTATACGTTTCATAAAATTTCCTCTAACTTCAAAATCTCTTCACTAAAACTTTATCAATATTTTATAAGTACAGCACAGGATTTTTACAATCAACATCTGAGGGAGTAGGGAGTAGGGAGTAGGGAGTAGGGAGTAGGGGGGAAATAATTGATGATTTATGTGCTAAAATTGATTTTATTTTTGATTTTTACTAGATGTCTATTAGACATTTCCAGCAAAGGAAGGAGTAGGGAGTAAGGAATAGTATCTCTATTCAAGCTGACAAATTAAAAATATTGACTTTGAGACCGATATCCACAATTTTAATATCCTCTTTAGCAATTTTTTTGAATTTGTTACGGCTTCAATAATAACCAATATTTAGTATTAAAAATTACATAATTTCTTGATGGCCACCTTGAATTCATAAGACAAGTTTAAAGATAGCAACAAGCAACTAAATATCAGCCTAATCTAATAATAATTAGATAACAGCTAAAAAGAACAATAAAATTGCTAGCTAACTCAGGCCAATTATTTTAGGTACGGTTCCTAGGTAAGAAAATCAAACTTTAGCTAAACCGTCGAGAAGCCTGCGCGCGAAATTTTCAATTTGGTGTGAGATGAATCGGCAGTAAGCGTAAAATCTGATTGCGGAGCTAGGCGCTTAGTTTTTTCCTCTGCAAAAAGGGCGGCGGGGCATCCCGTCCTTAAAGCTCGTGGAGTCCGATGCAATAGCAGGACTGCGAAGCGAGAAGCCCACATTATACCGAATGGTTAGTGTTGGAATATGTCACTAGACAAGGAGAATTTATGAGAATAGCAGTAGCTAAGGAAACTCTGGTCAATGAATCCCGTGTGGCCTTAGTTCCCGATGTTATAGCACGATTAGTCAAACAGGGTTTAGAAATCCAGGTAGAAGCAGGTGCGGGAGAAAAGTCTTTCTTCTTTGATGGAGCTTACGAACAAGCTGGAGCAAAAATAATTTCTGATAGTGACACCTTATGGCGTGAAACAGAAGTACTTCTAAAAATTGGGGTACTACAGGAATCAGAAATTGATAAATTACCAGAGGGTACTGTTTTAATTAGTTTCCTCGATCCTTTAGGAAACCCTGCTATAGTGCAACGTTTAGCGGAACGGAAAATAACTGCATTCAGTATGGAATTGATTCCTCGTACCAGTAGAGCGCAAGTTATGGATGCTTTATCTTCCCAAGCTAATATTGGTGGATATAAAGCAGTTTTGCTCGCCTCTGCTGCTTTACCCAAGTTTTTCCCGATGTTAACTACTGCAGCAGGTACGATTAAACCTGCAAAGGTATTAGTAATGGGTGCGGGGGTTGCAGGTTTACAGGCGATCGCTACTGCTCGTCGTCTAGGTGCTGTGGTAGAAGCGTTTGATATTCGTCCAGAAGTTAAAGAGCAAGTGCAAAGTTTGGGAGCAAAGTTTGTAGATGTAACTCTCCAGGAAGATACTGTTGCTGAGGGTGGTTATGCCAAAGAACTTTCTGAGCAAGCTAAACAACACACTCGCGAAGTTCTCACCCAACACGTTGCTGCTTCGGATATTGTAATTACTACTGCTCAAATTCCTGGCAAAAAAGCACCATTGCTAGTAACTAAAGAAATGGTAGACCAAATGAAACCAGGAGCAGTGATAGTTGATATGGCAGCATCACAGGGTGGAAACTGTGAATGTACTGAAGCAGGCAAAGATGTACAGTGGAATGGTGTGACTATTATCGGTCCGGTCAACTTACCAGCAACTATGCCAGTTCATGCTAGTGAGTTGTATGCCAAAAATATTTCTGCTTTGCTCAAGTTGATGATTAAGGATGGAGAGCTAAATCTTGATTTTGAGGATGATATCATTGCTGGTGCTTGTGTTGCCCATGGTGGTGAAATTCGCAATCAAAGAGTCAAAAATGCTTTAGGTGTTGCTGTTGGTAGTTAGTTAAGCAGTCAGCACTCAGTTTTTAGCACTCAGGAAGAACATTTTTTCTTGTTGAGAAGGAATTTATCAATGGATAATGGATAATTGATAATTGATAATTGCTTAATTTGGTCTAAGACCTCTTCATTTATGAAGAAAATAAAAAGAAAATGTTTTCCTTAAGTTCAATCCTATCCGCTTTCAAGGAGAGGTAATTATCCATTATTCATTGTTCATTATCAATTGTTGAATGCCTTGCTAACGCCGTATAAAAGTCAAAAATTAACTGTAAAAGGACTATGAGTGAAACATTAATTGCAGCTTTATTCGTATTCGTCTTGGCATCATTTGCCGGATTTGAAGTAATTAATAAAGTGCCTCCAACTCTGCATACACCCCTGATGTCTGGAGCTAATGCTATTTCAGGGATTGCAGTTTTGGGCGCACTAATTATTGCTGGTGACAAAGATTGGAATGTCACTGTAATTTTAGGTTTAATTGCCGTAGTATTTGCCACCATTAACGTAGTTGGTGGATTTTTAGTTACAGACCGGATGTTGCAAATGTTCAAGAAAAAGGAGGCTGCATAATGACCGAATTTATACCAACCGGAATTCAATTAAGCTACCTAGTAGCAGTATCTCTATTTTTCGTGGGGCTGAAAAAGTTGGGTTCTCCAGCAACAGCTCGTAATGGTAATTTGTTAGCATCAGTGGGAATGTTGATTGCTATTGTAGCAACCCTGCTAGAAAAAGAAGTAATCAACTATGAAATGATTTTGGTAGCAATTGTTGTCGGTTCCATTATTGGAGCGATCGGTGCTTACAAAGTAGAAATGACTGATATGCCTCAAATGGTTGGTTTATTCAACGGTTTGGGTGGTGCTGCTTCTGCCATGGTAGCAGTAGGTGAGTTTTGGCGGTATTTGGCTGTTGCTCAGTCTCCTCCATTGCCTACTACTATTACAGCATTATTGGGCGTATTAATTGGTGGTGTAACTTTTACAGGTTCTGTAATTGCTTTTGCCAAACTACAGGGAATTATGAGTGGTTCTCCGATCACTTTCCCATTACAACAACCTGTTAATGCTCTCCTATTTGGTGGGTTTATTGTTGGTAGTGTCTATCTATGTGTCACGCCATTCAACTTACCCATATTTTTAGCATTGGTAGGCGTATCCCTAGTATTGGGTATAATGTTTGTCATCCCTATTGGTGGTGGCGATATGCCAGTTGTGATTTCTTTGTTGAACTCATTTTCTGGACTAGCTGCTAGTGCTGCTGGTTTTGTGGTGATGAACAATATGTTGATCATTGCTGGTGCATTGGTTGGTGCTTCTGGAATTATCCTCACAGTAATTATGTGTAAGGGTATGAACCGTTCCTTGACTAATGTACTGTTTGCTGCATTTGGTACTGGTGAAGGTGGTGGTCCTGCTGCTGCTGGTGGTACAACTGATAAGTCTGTTCGTAGTATTGACCCTGAAGAGGGTGCAATGATGTTGGGTTATGCGCGTTCTGTGGTAATTGTACCTGGTTATGGTATGGCTGTTGCTCAAGCACAACATTCTGTCCGTGAGTTGACAGACCAGTTGGAAGGATTGGGTGTTGAGGTTAAGTATGCTATTCACCCGGTTGCAGGACGGATGCCTGGACACATGAACGTATTGTTGGCAGAAGCTAATGTGCCTTATCCCCAGTTATATGATATGGATGACATTAATCCTCAGTTTGACCAGGCAGATGTAGCTTTGGTGATTGGAGCGAATGACGTGGTTAATCCGGCGGCGCGTGCGGATCAGAATAGTCCAATTTATGGAATGCCCATTCTCGATGTTGATAAGGCAAAGCATACTATTGTGATTAAGCGCGGTCTTAGCACTGGTTTTGCTGGTGTAGACAATGACTTGTTCTACAAGGATAAAACTATGATGCTATTTGGCAGTGCTAAGGATATGGTTGCTAAGTTGGTTTCTGAGGTTAAGCAACTTTAATTCGGGGTCTTAAAATTAAATTTAGCTGTGGTAAGCGCATAATATTTGTCTCAAAGCGCTTACCTCTAACCCATTCAATACTGAGCATTGTTCATTGAGCAATGCTCATTTTAAGTGTTCCAGAGCAAATGATTTTTCATTATTTTGTTTGCTCTTGTTATATCAAATCCAGTTAAACAGCCATAGAATGGTTAAGTTAGGAGGAGTCAGGAGTCAGGAGTCAGGAGTCAGGAGTCAGGAGGAGAGAGAATTACAAAGATGAGCGTAGTTATGACTATTGGATAATTTTTTTATGTCCAATAAAACGGATTTGATATTATTCCTTACAGAAGACTACACGAACTTATACCAATTCACTTAAAAAATGTCACAAATAGTTGGTAACTGATGAAGTCAAATAATAAGCTAAAATTACTGTAGAGTAGAGGTTTTAATATAGTTCCGGATAATTAGTTATTGTATGATGAGAGGAGTCAGAACTCAGATCTCACGAGTCAGTAAGAAGAAAGGATGAGAGTTGGAATTATCTGGGGATATTCCGGCATTTTATGTCTGCATTGAATGGAAGTAGAAAGTGCGATAACTGTATAACCGGATTTTATATAAGTGTCTAAAATATCACTTCTGACTTCTGACTTTTGACTTCTGACTTTAGTGAAACGAACTTAGTTGGTCATTTTCTCGTCTTAAATATTTTCAATATTTTCAAAAAAGTCTCTGAATATAAATATCTATTGTGCTATTATAGAAGGTGAGAATAAATTCGGTTATAATGTTTGTTTATATTGAGGGCTACTTTCCTGTCGCTATTGACAAGCTTCTCTCCGAAATCTAAATCTCTACAAAAATCTTAATTTTGGAGAATATCTATGTCAATTTATGTCGGCAACTTATCCTACGAGGTCACGACGGATGACCTATCTGAAGTTTTTAAGGAATATGGTTCTGTTAAACGGGTTCATTTACCAACTGACCGTGAAACAGGACGCATTCGTGGTTTTGGATTCGTGGAAATGGATACCGAGGCAGAAGAAGAAGCGGCCATTGCTGCACTTGATGGTGCTGAATGGATGGATCGCGAAATAAAAGTCAACAAAGCTAAACCACGGGAGGAAAGACCTTCCTTTGGTGGCGGTGGTCGCAGAAACAACTCTCGTCGCTACTAATTTAATTCATTTTCATTAAAACCTAATTATAAGACTTAGTTTAGCTCCTATAATTATCAAGAAAGAATTTAGGTAGGGGAAACGTTGGATTAACAAAGTGCAGAATTTTGAATTGAATTCTGCAAAATTTTTATGTTTCGCAAGTGCGTTTAAGACCCTCTACCAAATTTTATGTTTGGTAGTCTTTAATGAGTGATGGGTCTTAAATGCCTAATTAATGCTTTTTCCTTTCTACTAACTCCTAAGTCCTTCTTCAAGATTTCCAATTGACAAAACGGGTATAAAAATAAGCGATCGCCTCTCCAACAACAGTCCGCATACCTGCACTAGACTGCCACCATCTGTGAGGATTATAATCTTTAGGTTCAAGAGCAATCACACCTACCTGAATATCTGGACTGAAAATATTTCGATAAATCATCCAGCTACGGCGAGCGTGGGGTCCTAAGGTATAGATATTGATAGAGTTTACTTTCATATGAGAAGTTTTTAGCCATTCTTTAACCGCAATAGCAGAGGCAGCAGTGCGATACTTAACAACTTGAGGAGTTGGTATCGCAACAACTCGGTCTAGATCGACACCCAAGGCAATTAAAGTTGCGGCTGTTAGTTCGGCAAAGTTATTATATTCTGATAGATAATATCCCTTACCTATGGGCGAACCTGTGGTAATTAATTTTTGATAAGCACCTTGCTGAAATTCAGCGATCGCTAACTTTACTGCATAGTCAGACATCCAACCCTCAACTATTAGTATATCTGCTTTTATGGGGGAGGTTAGTGCTAAGAATGAATAAATATTAAAGCAGCAAATCGTAATTAGAAAGATAATTAATCCTAAAATTAATATCCATACCTGGATTATTAAAATTAATTTTTCCTGCCATTGTAATAAAATGTTTTTTGGATACATTTAAGTAATCAACATAGATTCCAGATAACATTAAATCCTTTTAATAAAACAGATTTATAATTTTTTCTGTTCTTTACTATTGAGCTTCATAAGTAATTTATTTAACTGAATTTTAGATATATAGATATAGCGTTTCTCAAGTTACTGAGGTACAGTTGTTTGCTTCTTTTCTACTCCCTACTCGGTAGGGACGTTGCATGCAACGTCCCTACTAAAAATTACGAATTTTGTACCTCATGCTGCTTGGGAATTGCTATAATACCAATTACTAAAAATGTTGCTATACTTGAGTGCCTTATAAATTTGCAAAATCAAAGTTATGAGGTTAGCACAACTTTTGAGACAGCATATTCAATCAGGCGTTCAGTGTGGGAGTATGTCGCATTTGGTATCACTATTATCTATTAAAAAAGACTCAATCTTCTTCACCGAAAAATTTGGGTCTGAAGTCTTCTCTTTTAAGAGGATAAAAAAAAGAAAATTCCATATTTTCTTGTCTCCTTATCGCAGAGGTACTGATAATTGATAACTGATAACTGAAATGACTTAACTTCAGTAATATTTACTGTTAAATGTTAATAGCTCTTTCTAGTACAGGATGGCAGAAATAACTAACCAGTTACAAAATCCTAAAAGCCTTACCAATCGATACTTTTGACTTTTAACTTTTGACTTTTAACTTCCGCGTAGCTGCACTAGCTATGAGCTACTTCTTCTTGTTTTTTGTGTAAATACTCAAAAACACTCTTATCACCAATATCTGGAGGTATTGCTTGGAATACCTTTCGGATAGCAAAAACTATAAATAGAAACGCCCAAATTCCTAATAAAAACTCTTTGACTTCAAGTAATAAAAAGTCAGCCATATGAGATAGGAGTAAAAAAGGTACTAAAGGTGTGAGGAATTTTGTTTCTAGGCGGTTAAAACAAAAAGCTTCTTTGAAATAAATACCAGTCAAGGCCGCAAAGGTAAAACCAACACCCAAAATGGTAATTGGATTAGTGTAAACTACTAAGGGCAGGGGCTGACTACTGTTAATTGCTAAGATTACTGTAGTAATAGTCCCTATAATCCAAAATAGTTGGAGTAGTCGGTGTAAAATGGCCATATAGATATGAATAGTGACTAAACTTAGACCTAAAGCTAGACAAAAACAGCCATAGATGGGTGTTAGTGCTTTAATCACTGCTGGGTTGTTGCCTTGCCATAAGACTAAGGTGCTGCCTAATGCAAAACTAAGGGCAGCTATCATCAGGCCACTACGATAAATAATGACACTAAGGCGATCGCTTTTTGTGATCGTAAATTCTCCAAAATGTCCTTGATAAACTATCGGTTCTGGAGATTGTAGTATTTGTGTCATAATTTACTCCTAAAGAAATATAGATCGACTGATTTTTTTAATTTATAGATATTCTTTAATCATCAACCTGGATAAGGGGAGAACTTCATGGCAAAATCTAATCAAAGACAAAATAAAAATAAGTCTCAACCTGATACCAGAAAACTAAAACCAATTGAGATTGATGAGACTATTATATCAGGGAAAACTGGTAAGTTGAATAATGGAGAAAATATAACTATTAGTGTACCTATTGATAATTTTTTACAGCAGATCGGTGCTTTTCAAGGGATGGAAGATGATGATCAAGCAGAACAAATTAATTTAGAAGTTTTTGAGCAAAAGTTAGAGGAAATTTTCAATACAAGTAATTTAAAAGTTAATCAAAGTAATTTAAAATCTTTTTTTAAATATCTCAAGCAAAATCTTGAATTTCCTTGTTTAGTAACAGGAATAGAAGAATTTGAGTGGGAAGTATATTATACTATGGGTCCAGGGAGTAAAAAAGAATATCAGAAGCTGAAGAAGAAAAAACCATCCTATACAGATGTGTTTAATCTGCTAAATTTAGATGATAAATTAGATTTAGAGTCTGGAATCTTAGCAGAATTGGAGCGCACTACAGATAGTCAAAAATTTATATTGCCACTAGCTGAATTAGAAGCTGTTATGGAAGATTCTGAGAATTCTGAATTGTTAGAAGATTATTCTATGTGGTTTTTTACCTAAATAACACGGGAGCATGAAAGCCATCGTCTTTTAAGCGATGGATGAAAGGCGAGGAGTCGGATTTTAATCCGATGTATTTTATTTTACCTAAAAGCAACGTTGAAGGCCCCCATGTTTTAACCGGGGGATGGAAACAACCGAGTCGTTTAGACTAGATAACTAAAGTGGTCTTGTGCTATTATTAAAATTTTCCAACCCCTGTTTGAAATGTACTGTTGTCAGCAAGTTTTAGTAGGTAAAAATCCCGAATTAATTGCTATTTTAACATTCTTATGTGAACAGTCTCACAAGCTCACTAACATGGGAATATATTATGGTCGGCAATTATTTTTTAAGTCTCAC
>NZ_JAAHGM010000020.1:0-124642 GCF_010692625.1 Okeania sp. SIO2C2 | reverse complement strand
ATTCTTGACCTTGTACCGAGGCAGTGACTTAGACTTGGACTTAGACTTGGACTTCACGAGTATCTACTGATTCGTATTATCCTGATGCTATTTATAGCCTAAACGTCACCTTTTGTGCAACAAAGCCAAATCATCCCATTAATTACCAACGCCAAAATTCTTCCTCACTCCTGTACGCCACTCTACTGACAGTCTTAGAGCTAGAACCAAACTACGAGCAAACTTTAGCTTAACCTTTAATCATACCATATTTATCTGTCTTAGGGCTAGAGCAAAACTACGAGCTACGAGCCGGTCTATAGTTTTGCTTTAGCTCTTTGAATACTTGTCTTAGGGCTAAAACTCAACTACAAGCCGGACTTTTGAACCTTAATTACACTCCCTTACGCTGGATAAATGCGTAGACGTCGGTTAGGCTCATCTCCAAAACTAGAAGACTTCAAGCGATAATGCTCCACAAGTTCATGCTGCATCTTCCGCACCTTTGGAGACCGTGGCAAAAGTTCCACAGGTTGCCCCTTTGGAATCACAATTTGCTCCACTGCTAACCGTGCTTCCTCCAAAGCCTCCATCTCATCTTCCGAAGCTGAAGCAGCAAACAAATTCAAGTCAGCAAACTCAGGAGTGCTAGGATCTTCCATATCCAATAACCGTCGTAGTGCCTTAGCAATTTGAGGCAAACCACTATTCTTAATCACATGAATAGGCACATGACGAGCCTTAGCAATATGCCGTAACTTAGACTGTTTCCTGGTGTGCGTTCGCAAAGCCAAAACCACATCCGCACTATCAATATCCTTAGTCAAAACCACAGGCAAACCCAAAGTACTAATCACCTGTTCCATTTGATGACGTGGAATTGCATAAGGATAAATATGCAAAGGCAAATCCTCACCATTAGGACCCGTCGCCTGAGCTTCCCAACGCCCTACATTACCATTACCATTAGAAAACATCCCATTTCCCGAGAAAGACTCATCCAATAATTCTTCAAAAGACTTAGACTCAGAAAACTCCACTGGTTGATTAACCTGACCTGTATTAGGCAATGGCATAATATAACCAGAATCACGAAAACCACTACGAGAACTCAACATTTCTCCTGACTGCCGCAATAGCGAACCCGCATTCTGATTAACACCCCCACCCAATCTTGGAGTACCATTATACTCTCGTGTAATCTTCACCTCACCATTCTCATCCATAGTCCTCACCTGTGGATTAGGTTTCTGCCCCCGAAGCAAAGCATCAACAGTATCAGCCACCTGCTCGTGAACCACCCAACGGTGTCTTTCCAACATTTCCACAGCAATTTCAAAAGTAGGCGGTGCTTTACGTTCCAGAACAGTTTTTTGAGAACCCCGACGTCGTGCTTCATCATCTCCCAAAGTTACAGCCTGAATACCCCCAATTAAATCAGATAGAGTCGGATTTTTTACCAAATTTTCCATCTGATTACCATGAGCAGTACCCACTAACTGTACGCCACGCTCCGCAATAGTTCTCGCTGCCAAAGCCTCCAATTCCGTACCAATCTCATCAATCACAATCACCTCTGGCATATGATTTTCCACCGCCTCAATCATCACTTGATGCTGTTGTTCCGGGCGAGCAACTTGCATCCGACGGGCACGACCAATAGCAGGGTGAGGAACATCTCCATCCCCAGCAATTTCATTAGAGCTATCAATAATCACCACCCGTTTTTCTAAATCATCAGCCAGCACCCGTGCAATTTCTCGTAGCGCCGTTGTTTTTCCTACGCCAGGGCGACCGAGCATCAAAATCGACCTTCCGGTTTCCACTAACTCGCGAATCATACCAATTGTGCCAAAAACTGCCCGCCCCACTCGACAAGTCAAACCAATAACTTCTCCCGTGCGATTGCGAATAGCACTAATCCGGTGTAGCGTTTGCTCAATACCTGCCCGATTATCGCTGCTAAAATTACCAACTCGTTCTATGGAATAATTAAGGTCTTTTCTAGAAATAGGAATTTCGCCCAGGTATTCTGCATGGGATGGAAAACGAGCTTCTGGGAGACGACCCAGATCCATCACAATTTCGATCAGGTTATTTCGCTGTTGATGTTGCAGTAGAGGCCGTCTAATTTGGTCTGGTACAATTTCTAGTAATCTATTAAGGTCGTCTGTTATCTGCATACTTTGTTAAAAGTGACTTCTATTCTACTGGGTAAGAAAAAAGCTTTTGAGGCAAAAACTGAAACTATAGCGCTGCGCGCAGCTCATCTGGCAATAGGCAACAGGGGGCAGAGCTGTTTCATTCTTGATAGACACGGGGACGCGGAGACAGGTCAACACGGGGATGGAGGCTTTTAATTTATGATATTAAGTTGACTTTTCACCATTTTAGCCACAGCAAAAGGGACGCTTATTGGCTGAAAAATCGGCAAATTTTGGTGAATTTCACAACTTCCACGATCCCCTCATCTCCCGTTCTCCCTAAATCGTTAATCTACAATACTTTGAAACAGTCTTGCCCTTTGAAAGGGGGGAGAAGACAGAAGGTAATTCTGACTCCTTCCCTCTGCTTTCTACCTTCTGACTTCGTTCATGGAAATTCATCATTAATTCCTCATTTTATTTAGATCCGATGTTTTAATTTGGGAAACCAAAGAGTTAGCTAAACTGATAGCTTCCCAAAGAAGTTCCGGTAAAACTTCCAGCTTCGTTAACTGGGAATCATTAGTGAGTTGTTTGGCATTGCTAGTTGTGCTGTAGACAGATTCAATTGCCTGCAGCTGTGATTTGTGCATTTTTTCTAATTTTTCCAAAATTGGTGACAACAAAACGCGAGCATAGCTACCATAAGCTACACCAGATACAAATCTATTTTCCGGAATATAAGTATTTAAATTTTTAGCAGAGTTTCCCTGTTTATTATTCTCAGATGCTAGCAAACCTTTAGCAACAAGCTTGGCTACAGTAAAATTATTTGTGCCTCCTGCTAACTGTACATACCCTGGTAGTTTTGCATCCAACACCTTTTGACTCAATGCGATCGCAGCTATTGTACTACCTGCACCAATATCTCCACTCATCGGTTTACCATCAGTTTGCCAGATTAGAGCGCAAGGAAGAGGAGAAATTATTTCATACAGACTTTGTAAATATTCTACTAACCCTTCTCCGTCAGGGCAACTAATAGCAATTAGTTTTAATTGATTTACCCAAGGTTTTATACTTTTCCAGAGTCGCTGAAAATCAGTTTCTCTTCCCACTTGAGTATGAATTTCAATAGCATCTACACCAGTCTGCAATACTAATGATGCAATAGAAGTAGGAGTGGATACATAAGAGCGAGCCTGTATTAGTTGCTTAGGACATACAGACAAACATCTTCCACAACCGTAGCAAAGTTCATCAATAACCCCTGAATTACCAGAAGTTATAGTATCTCTATCTTCAGAAAAAACTATAGCCTCTGCCGGACAGACTTTCTCACAAGGTCGCCAACAGTCTGTAGGACAAACAGTAGGGTCAAACTCAGCTTTTCGGAAATGAGGATCTTCTCCATCATTGATACTTACCATTATCCATGGTAACGTTTGGTAGCCAAATCCCTGTGACTTGGCCCAATATTGGAGGCCACTTGCAACCTGTAAAGCCTGCCCAGCAGAAGCGATCGCCGCCGGGTCGGCAGCCACATCAATACAATCTGCCCCTGCCAAAGTATAAGCTAATGTTAAATTTCTTACTGTTGGCAGGTGTTGGAAGCTGGCCCCACAGATCAACTTAAACCAGTGGCCTTTTTTTAGCGAAATTAGGGGAGAATAGCGTTCTCTCACGCTGTATATAATAGTAGAGCCTTTAGCTCAAAAAAATTTGAAGTACAAAGATAAAATGTTAGCTCAAAAAATTCTTTAAGCAGGTACCAAAGCATTTTGAAGTGGTGTCCATCTAAAGAAGCGATCGCCACCCATTTCCACTATCACCTTAACTCGTGGTTCTGATTTAGGTAGGACAGTTAAATACTCAATTTCTTGACTAGATAGAATCTGACCTTCTATAATCCACAAAACCAAACCCTTAGCTTTAGGTGGTAACTGTTCCAGTCGATAGCTGACAATTGGCGGTACATAGTAAACATAACCAACTGCTGGGCCATTACCCGTACTTTTCTTACCTAAGTGAGGAGGTCTGACTCCATGCACCCCTGTCAGATACATGGCCAAATCCCCAAGACCTCTAGCAGTAATATTGTGACTTACATACCCAGAAGCCCTTAAACGACGTTGATAACGCCCTTCAAACCCTCCTTCCAAAGGAACATAAACGGCCAAAGACCCAGACTTCTCCAAATCCTTAATCATTCCTCGACCAGTCGTAATCAGTGCCATGCTTAATATTGTCCCTAATTTTTAAATTGTAGGTGATTATATCTGGATTATAGTTGTTTAAACCAAAGATACTTGTCTTCCTAGCAACCTGAAAAAAAATTATTTAAACTACTAGACAACTCTTAGTAAATACTATACAATCATATATTGTCGCCGAAAAAAGTGAAATATTAGGTAAGTGTTACCTATATTAACTCCTATAGGGGTTGTACCAAGGTTAACAAATTATTATTTAGCTATCTATTTCAACTTTAAGAATCAAGAAATAGTCAGTTGTAATAAGTTTATATACTTCCTAGAAAAAAAAGGATACTGATTAGCAAGCTACTCAAGTCCTGGCGACCATAAAGCTAAGAACTAGAGCTAAAGACAAAAAGCTAAAAAATCATAGCTGGTAAATAAAATATTATCGTTATTATTCAACGATGATATTGTATTTTCATGCTGAGTATTAGTTCCATAATTTCTCTAGTACTTTACTACTTTAATACTAAGAATATTTTTAATTCTGATGTTATCTTAAAAAGCATCAAAGTTGATAATAAACTTGGTTGAAACAGTAAAACCTATCATAAATGTTGAAAGAGTTCGAGCCGTTATAATCGCTCTTATTTAACGGTGAGATGAAATTAAACCAGAAAAATAATTGATCGATACGCGCGGGCATTTTTGGCGTCATAATCGAATCAATAGCCGTGGGGCACACGGTTGAATAAAAAGCTTGCGGAGATGGTCTAACGGGGGTGCAATTCGGTTTATTTGATTTGTTATCTAGTTAAGAATCTGTGTTCGCGTAGTGTTGCGTCAGCAAAACAAGAATCTCCCGTTATAATCGCGTGATTTAACGGTGAGAGTGTCAACCTAATAAAATCAAACAGAAGTTAAGTATTACTAGCAATAGACTTAGGCGATCACTCCTAAGAAATAGTCAGGAAATTAACCACTGTTGTAATTAAGATATCAGGAGAAGTTTAAACAATTAATTATATGTAAATAGTATGATTTATTAATTATTTATTAGGTATAAAACTGTCTGAAAAAAAAATAAATTATTTCAATTAAAAAGCCTTTCCTGACGGAATGCTCCGTAAACAGATACCTAATACAAACTTTTAGGATGATAGCTAATAGCTGATAGATAGTTAAAAAACATTATTGTTGTAGTGCATAAATAATAAAGAATAGGAGAGCGACAGTGGCAGTTGGTATCCTGGGCAAAAAACTAGGCATGACACAAGTGTTTGAACCTGAAACAGGAGCAGCAATTCCTGTAACAGTCGTACAAGCAGGTCCATGTGTAGTAACCCAAATTAAAACCGAACAAACAGACGGTTATACTTCAATTCAAATAGGATATGGAGAAGCCAAAAATAAAACCCGTCAACTCAATATCAAAGAACCAAAAGAAGTTAATAGGTATTTGACTAACGCTCAACAAGGGCATTTAGTTAAATCAGGCGGTGTCCCCTTACGTCATCTACGAGAATACAGAGTAGAAAATACAGGTAACTATGAACTAGGTCAACAAATAAAAGTCGATCTATTTGAAGCAGGCCAACTCGTTGATGTCACAGGAAAAAGTATTGGTAAAGGCTTTGCTGGTTATCAAAAACGTCATAACTTTAGACGTGGGCCAATGGCTCACGGTTCCAAAAACCATCGTTTGCCTGGTTCCACAGGTCCAGGAACAACACCAGGGCGTGTTTATCCAGGTAAGAAAATGGCAGGACATTTAGGAAACGTGCGAGTCACTACTAGAAAACTCAAAGTAGTGAGAATAGATACAGAAAGAAACCTATTGCTGATCAAAGGAAGCATTCCTGGTAAACCAGGCACATTAGTTAGCGTTGCTCCAGCCACAATAGTAGGTCAAAAATAAAAAAAAATTTTGAGAAAAAAAGATGGTTGATTGTGTCATAAAAAACTGGCAAGGTGAAGAAGTTGGACAAGCAACTCTCAACTTACGAGTAGCAAAAGAAGAAAGTGCAGCTCATGTTGTTCATAGGTCCTTAAGACTACAAATGGCGAATAACCGCCAAGGAACAGCCAGCACAAAAACAAGAGCTGAAGTCAGAGGTGGAGGTCGTAAACCTTGGCGACAAAAAGGAACAGGTAGAGCAAGAGCAGGTTCCATCCGTTCGCCTCTATGGCGTGGTGGTGGTGTGATTTTTGGTCCTAAACCAAGAGACTACTCCCATAAAATGAACCGCAAGGAAAAACGTCTAGCACTCAGTACCGCCTTCCAAAGTCGCTCAGAAGACTTAATTGCGATTGAAAATTTTTCTGACCAATTAACAAGACCGAAAACCAAAGAATTAGTCCAAGCGATCGCTCGTTGGGGAGTAGAACCAGAATCTAAAGTTCTGCTGATATTAGAAGAGAAACAAGAAAATGTATATCTCTCAGGTCGTAATATTGCGAAGCTGAAAATATCTCTAGCTAATAACTTGAATATTTACGATATTCTAGAAGCAGATAAAATTATAGCTACCGCAGCAGCAATAGAGAAAATTCAGGAGATATATGGGGATAAAAGTTGATTCACGAGATTTAGTGGATATAGTCAAATGCCCAGTTGTTACAGAAAAAGCTACTAGATTAATGGAACTAAATCAATACACATTTGATGTAGATCCAAGGGCAACAAAGCCAATGATCAAAGCAGCAATTGAACAACTATTTGAAGTAAAAGTAATAGGTATGAACACCCTAAATTTACCAAGAAAAAAGAAAAGAGTAGGTAAATTTCAAGGCTTCAAACCTAGATACAAAAGAGCAATTGTTAGCTTAGAAGATGGAGAACCAATTAGGAAAGTTCTGTTCCCAGACCTATAGAACCCATTTGGGGTCTATTTATGTAGTTAAAAAGATAGGGAAATGGGAAGATAGTGAATATTCTACCTTTTTACCCGATTATATTTCTCGATCTCCTAACTCCGATCCTAAAAACCCGTACCTTTACCAATGGTATTCAAGTACAAACTCAACAACCATCAAATTTTCAAGTATTTCAGGAAGGTCAAGTATTGCCAATGACAGCCCAAGCTAAAATATCTGGTCAAGTCATTAATTTGCAGGTGCCGAAAACTCCGGAACAGCATGCAAGTGGTCTGATGTACAGAACTGAGTTAGCTGACGATCAGGGAATGCTTTTCTCTTTTGACCCACCTCGTCAGGTTAACTTCTGGATGAAAAATTGCAAAATATCTCTTGATATGATATTCCTTCGGTCTGATGTCGTTCAAGCGATCGCTGTTGATGTTCCTCCTTGTGTAGCTGACCCTTGTCCAATGTATGGTTCTGGTGTACCAGTCGATCAAGTTATTGAAATACGAGGAGGACGTACTAAGGAATTAGGCTTGAAGGTAGGAGATGGGATTATAATTAGGAATGAGAATTCTATTATATACAGAGGTTAAATTGACTAAGTTCCAGACTCTCTGAGTTCTGAAAAAAATCTGGACTTTATTTAATTCTCATTCCTGAATCTCGCTATGGCGGTAAGTGAGAGCTACGCTCCGCTAACGCGTTTAACGACCGTGACAGCTTGTGGACTGGATAACCCCGACGTTGCCAGGTAGAAACAGGAATAGAACAGGCTATCTATAGATAATCATAGATTTTTATAGATAATTGTAGGTTTCTAAGAACGGTAATTATTCTCCTTTAAAAATTAAAAAGGTCATTAGCCAACCTTAGTAGTTGCTAGATTATTTTAAAAGCTGAATGCTGAATGCTAATAGCTGAACGCTTACTGTAAAATATAATGAAATAGAGCAAAAAAAATATGGGTATTCGTTCCTACCGACCCTATACTCCAAGTACCCGAGAACATAGTGTATCAGACTTTGCTGAGATAACTAGCTCAACACCAGAAAAGTCTCTGGTAAAAAACAAGCATAGACGAAAGGGTCGTAACAACCGTGGTGTAATTACCTGTCGTCACCGAGGTGGAGGTAGCAAGAAACTATATCGTGTTATCGACTTTCATCGTAACAAACATAATATTCCGGCCAAAGTAGCATCAGTAGAATACGACCCAAACCGGAATGCCAGAATAGCACTGCTACATTATCAAGATGGAGAAAAACGTTATATCCTTCATCCTGTAGGATTAAAAGTTGATGCATCCATTATTTCTGGCATAAACGCTCCAATAGAAATTGGCAACGCTTTACCTCTGAGTCAAATTCCTCTGGGTACAGACGTTCATAATGTAGAACTTGTTCCAGGAAAAGGAGGACAAATAGTCCGTGCTGCTGGTGCCGCTGCTCAATTGGTAGCAAAAGAAGGCGAATATGTAACAATCAAACTCCCTTCAGGCGAACGGCGTAAAGTCAGAGCAAGTTGCTACGCCACTATTGGCCAAGTAGGCAACGTCGATCATCGAAATATCAGCTTAGGAAAAGCAGGTCGCAACCGCTGGAAAGGAAAGAGACCAACAGTTAGAGGTAGTGTGATGAACCCAGTCGATCACCCTCATGGTGGTGGTGAAGGCCGGGCACCAGTCGGTAGAAGCGGACCAGTTACTCCTTGGGGTAAGCCAGCATTAGGTCTGAAAACTCGTAAGAAGAAAAAACGGAGTGATGCTTTGATCGTACAACGTCGTCGTAAATCCTCTAAACGAGGTAAAGGTGGACGGCAAAGCTAAAATCAGTCCGTGGTTGATGATCGATAAATATAAATATTAAATTATTGTGCATCAACTTGAGTAATTCTGACAGCAAAGAAGTTGAAAACACAAAAGTTACCAAAATGAAGCTTTGGAGTCCTGGTTAACTTCTCTAACTTGAATTGTATTAAATCAATCATAAATTCAATTATGGCTCGATCATTAAAAAAAGGACCATTCATAGCAGATCATCTATTGAAAAAAATAGAAGATTTAAACGAGAAAAATCAAAAACAAGTAATTAAAACTTGGTCAAGAGCTTCAACTATTATCCCAGATATGGTAGGTCATACGATCGCAGTACATAACGGACGTCAACACGTCCCAGTGTTCATCTCCGATCAGATGGTAGGCCATAAATTAGGGGAATTTGCACCGACTAGAACCTATCGAGGTCACGGTTCAGATAGAAAATCTAAAAGATAAATAGAAAACTCGTTGAAATTGATAATTGGAGAAAGGTATGCCTGTAGATACCAATGAAGAAGTAAAAGCCGTAGCACGTTACATCCGAATGTCTCCTTTTAAAGTGCGACGCGTACTAGATCAAATTCGTGGCATCTCTTACCGGAAAGCGTTGATTATACTTGAATTTATGCCATATCGTTCCTGCGACCCTGTGCGTAAAGCATTGCGTTCAGCAGCAGCGAATGCCGAGCATAATAAAGGAATAGACCCAGAAACTTTAGTTGTATCCAAAGCTTTTGCCGATCAAGGGCCTTGTTTGCCACGTTACCGACCCCGCGCTCAAGGTCGTGCTTACAGAATTCGTAAACCTACTTGTCATATTACAGTTGCAGTAGCTCCTGTGGTTGATTAGTAAGGGAAGAAATTTGAACGATTAGATGACATTAATTTAAGTTATAGAAGTAATGGGACAAAAAATACATCCAATTGGTTTTAGATTAGGCGTAACCCAAGAGCATCGCTCTCGTTGGTACGCTGATGCTAAAAACTACCCAGAACTGTTGGAAGAAGACCACAAAATTCGTAAATATGTCAAGCAAACTCTGGCAAATGCAGGCATCTCTCAAATCAGAATTGAGCGAAAGGCAGACCAGATAGACTTAGAAGTTAGCACCGCTAGACCAGGTGTAGTGGTTGGTAGAGGTGGTGCAGGTATTGAGTCTTTGAGAGTAGGTTTACAACAACTTTTGGGTAGCAACCGTCAAATCAGAATCAATGTTGTTGAAGTGACAAAAGTAGACACCGATGCCATGCTTATTGGTGAATACATTGCTCAACAACTAGAGAAAAGGGTTTCTTTTCGTCGAGTTGTACGTCAAGCTATAACTAGGGCTCAAAAAGCTGGTGTAGAAGGCATAAAAGTGCAGGTAAGTGGAAGAGTCAATGGAGCAGAAATTGCTCGTACCGAGGTGACAAGAGAAGGTAGTGTACCTCTGCATACATTGAGAGCTGACATTGATTATGCCTACTGTACTGCTAAGACAATTTACGGCATCCTGGGAATCAAGATTTGGATCTTCAAAGGAGAAATTATTCCTGGTCAAGAAGATATGGCAAATGCTCAAGTAAATCAACCAAAACGTAGACAACAAAAACGTCGTCAGCAATATGAAGACAGGTCTAACGAAGGTTAATGAAGTTAGAAGTCAGAAGTCAGAAGTTGTTTTTGTAACGGGGATGAGTGAGCAACCGTCCAAAAACATTTCGCCAATCAAGGCGGGGTTTTAGACTAAACTATTTTGATAAATAGCTATCAAAGCATTTAAATGACTTTCTAGGAAAATACTAAATTAAGCACAAAATAGTAGACTATGTTAAGTCCTAAAAGAACAAAATTCCGTAAACAGCAACGCGGACGAATGAGAGGTAATGCAAATAGTGGCAATAGCATTGCTTTCGGTGAATTTGCTCTCCAAGCATTAGAACCTTCTTGGATTACTTCCCGTCAAATAGAAGCTTCTCGTCGTGCCATGACTCGTTATATCCGTAGGGGTGGGAAAATTTGGATTCGTATATTTCCAGATAAACCCGTGACAATGCGAGCCGCAGAAACCCGTATGGGATCTGGTAAAGGTGCACCAGAATATTGGGTAGCAGTAGTTAAACCAGGACGCATAATGTTTGAGTTAGGTGGAGTTGCAGAAGACATCGCCCGCGAAGCTATGCGTTTAGCATCATTTAAGTTACCAATTAAGACTAAGTTTATTACACGCGAGGGAGATTTCTAGATGCCTTTTCCTAAAGTAGAAGAAGTTAGGAATTTGAGTGATGAAGAACTTGTCGCTGAGATAGTAAAAGTTAAGCGAGAATTGTTCGATTTACGAATGTTAAAAGCTACCGGAAGGTTGGAAAAACCTCACCTGTTTAAATACAATCGTCATCGACTGGCTCAATTGTTAACAATAGAAAGAGAACGAGAATTAGTTAAAGAAGCAGAAGCTTCTACTCAAGAAGTAGCAGCATCAGTTTCAAGTACATCTGTTGAAACAGCAGATAGTCCAGAATAAAAAATTAAAAACTTAATATGTTTTGCAATTAGTAAATTATTAATTGTTGACATTTTACAAGTATTTATCGGGAAAATTAAAGAACACTTTATTACTCATAAAACAAGGAAAATTATGGCAGCTAAAGAAAGAGTAGGTGTAGTTGTCAGCAACAAAATGGACAAAACAATAGTGGTGGCGATCGAAAACAGGTCTGCTCACCCGAAGTACGGCAAAACAGTCGTGAAAACTAAAAAATATAAAGTTCACGACGAAGAAAATAAATGTAACGAAGGCGATCGCGTTCGGATTACAGAAACTCGTCCCATGAGTCGTACTAAACGTTGGCAACTTGCTGAAATCCTAAATTCCAAGATTAGTTAATGGTTGGTTTTATTGGTCGAATAAAACTATTAAAATTAACAAATCAATTAACTTTAATTCTAACACATCTATAAAACATCACAGAGACAGCAATGATTCAACAACAGTCCATATTAAATGTAGCTGATAATAGCGGTGCCCGAAAATTAATGTGCATCCGTGTAATAGGTGGTGGCAATCGTCGCTATGCTCGTATAGGTGACGTTATAATAGCTGTAGTCAAAGACGCATCTCCTAACATGGCTGTCAAAAAGTCAGATGTAGTGAGAGCTGTTGTTGTTCGTACTAGGAAAGGTTTACGTCGAGATACTGGTATGAGCATTAGATTTGATGATAATGCAGCAGTAATTATCAACCAGGATGGAAATCCACGAGGAACTCGTGTATTCGGTCCAGTAGCTCGTGAATTACGAGACAAAAATTTTACTAAAATCGTATCCCTAGCACCGGAGGTACTGTAAATGGCTAAAAAGAAAAAACCTCAAATGAGCGCACAGGGAAAACCTATACGCTATAAAATGCACGTTAAGAAAGGTGACACAGTTCAAATAATTGCCGGAAAAGATAAAGGCAAAGTAGGCGAAATTATGAAGGTGTTGCCAAAAGTTAGCAAAGTTGTAGTGAAAGATATTAACGTCAAAACAAAGCACGTTAAACCTCAGCAAGAAGGAGAGTCAGGTAAGATTGTTACCATTGAAGCTCCGATTCATAGTTCTAACGTTATGCTCTACTCTAGCAAAGAAAAAGTAGCTAGTCGCATTTGTTATACATTTACAGATGATGGTCGCAAAGTGCGAAAGCTCAAAAAAACAGGAGAAATTATTGATTAAACAGACCAAAATCAAATTACTTTATTACTAAGTAAATTTACTAAACTATATAGTTACTAAAACTATGGCAGAAAGACTAAAGAATTTTTACCAAGAAAAAATTGTTCCCAAAATGATGGAGCAGTTTAAGTATAAAAATATTCACCAGGTACCAAAACTGGTTAAAGTAACATTGAACCGGGGTTTAGGGGAAGCATCTCAAAATGCTAAAGCTCTAGACTCATCAATCAAAGAAATAGCTACAATTACAGGCCAAAAACCAGTAGTAACTAGGGCAAAAAAAGCGATCGCAGGCTTTAAAATCCGTAACGGAATGCCAGTAGGAGTTATGGTGACTCTACGTTCTGGAAGAATGTATGAATTTCTAGACCGACTAATTAATTTAGCATTACCTAGAATTAGAGACTTTAGAGGCATAAATCCTAAAAGCTTTGACGGTCGAGGAAATTACAGCTTAGGTTTAAAAGAGCAACTAATATTTCCAGAGATAGAATATGACAGTATCGATCAAATTCGGGGAATGGACATTTCAATTATTACCACAGCTAACACTGATGAGGAAGGCCGCGCCTTACTTAAAGAAATGGGAATGCCCTTTCGGACTAATTAACTTAAAGTAGTTAAGGAAAAAAAGGAAAAAATGGCGGCTAACGACACAATATCAGATATGTTGACGCGAATTCGCAACTCCTGCATGGCGCAACATACAACAACAAAAGTTCCAGCAACAAAGATGACTCGCAGTATTGCCAAAGTATTGAACGAGGAAGGTTTTATTGGTGGATTTGAACAAGAAGGCGAAGGTCTCAAGAAGTTCCTAGTAATTTCTTTAAAATACAAAGGTAAAAATCGACAACCCATTATTAGATATCTGAAGCGAGTTAGTAAACCTGGACTCCGGGTCTATAAAAATCGTAAAGAATTACCACGAGTTTTAGGTGGAATAGGAATAGCTATTATTTCCACATCCAGTGGAATTATGACTGATAGAGAAGCTAGAAAAAGAGGCATCGGAGGAGAAGTCCTTTGTTATGTTTGGTAGTAAACAAAATGAATAGACTTCTTGCAGAAGTCAGGGAATAGGGAGTTTAACAATTAATAATTAATAATTAATAATTAATAATTACCTCTCCTTTAAAAGAACAGGATTGACTCAAAGAAATTTTTGTCTTTTTATCTCCTAAAAAAAGGAAGCTTGAAACCACAATTTTTTGGTAAAATTGTTGATTTCGTGTCTTGAATTGATTTGATTAAAACTTTTGCAAGAGGTCTAATCAAGAGCTATTCACTAACCCAAAGAAAACAATATCTAGCAACCTTATATATATACAAAGAAAGCTATGTCTCGAATTGGTAAGCTTCCCATCAAGATTCCCAACAAAGTGACCATTACCATTGATGGTCAAAAAGTAACAGTAAAAGGCCCGAAAGGTGAACTTTCTAGAGTACTGTCCCCAGAAATAGCTGTTGAACAGCAGGAAGATACTATTGTGGTTAAACCACAAACTGAAACTCGTCGTGCTCGTCAGCAATATGGTCTATCTCGAACTTTAGTTGCCAATATGGTCGAAGGGGTATCAAAAGGATATGAAAAGCGACTACAGATTCAAGGAGTAGGATATCGTGCTCAAGTTCAAGGGAAGAACTTGATCTTAAACGTAGGTTACAGTAAACCAGTAGAAATGCCTCCTCCGGAAGGTATTCAGGTGGCAGTAGAAAATAATACTAATGTAATTGTTACTGGCATAAATAAAGAATTAGTAGGAAATACTGCTGCGCGAATTCGTGCTGTTCGTCCACCAGAAGTATACAAAGGCAAAGGTATTCGCTATGCAGGTGAAATGATTAAACTCAAAGCAGGTAAATCAGGTAAAAAATAGATGAAGTATACTCGTAAAGACTCTGTCAGAAAGCGGCATCGTCGGGTGCGAAAAAAGGTATTTGGTACATCAGAACGCCCTAGACTGTCAGTATTTCGATCAAATCTGCATATCTATGCTCAAGTAATTGATGATACTAAACAACATACCTTAGTTGCAGCATCAACTGTAGAACCAGAATTAAAATCAAGTATTAGTTCAGGAGCTAACTGTGATGCTTCTGTGCAAGTAGGAAAATTAATTGCACAGCGATCTCTAGAAAAAGGAATAGAAAAAGTAGTTTTCGACCGTGGTGGAAATATCTATCATGGCCGTGTAAAAGCTTTAGCTGAGGCAGCTCGTGAAGCGGGATTAGACTTCTAGATAATTAGTAAAGTTACACACAAAAAATGAACTTGACAAAAGGTAACAACTATGGCAGAACAGCAGCAACGTCGTAAAAAAAATAACCGTACAAAAGAGAAAGAAAGTGAATGGCAGGAAAGGGTTGTCCAAATCCGCCGAGTCACTAAAGTAGTTAAAGGTGGTAAAAACCTGAGTTTCCGGGCTATCGTTGTCATAGGCAATGAAAAAGGTCAAGTAGGCGTAGGAGTGGGTAAAGCAGCAGATGTTATCGGTGCTGTGAAGAAAGGAGTTGCGGATGGCAAAAAACATATAGTAGAAGTACCTCTCACAAAATCTAACTCTATTCCTCACCTTGTCAATGGTTTTGGTGGTGGAGCTAAAGTGATAATGCGTCCAGCCGCACCAGGTACGGGAGTTATCGCGGGGGGAGCTGTGAGAACAGTTCTTGAACTAGCAGGTGTTCAGAATATATTAGCCAAGCAGTTAGGGTCTAATAATCCATTAAACAATGCTAGAGCTGCTGTTAACGCCTTATCTGCTTTGAGAACATTGGCCGATGTTGCTCAAGAAAGAGACCTACCTGTGGAACATCTATATGCTTAAGCAGGGAATAGGGAATAGTTCAATAATTGATAATTGATAATGGATAATTGATAATTATCTCTCCCTAAAAACGGATAGGATTGAATAAAAGGAAAATTTTTTCTTGTTTCCCCTTGAAAGGGGAGGATTTTTACCTGAATTATTTAATTATTTAATTATTAATTCTTCGGGAATAGGCAACAGGCAACAGTGGGAAAAATATTTCCCTGTCTTACTGTTTATTATCCGCATAAGTCCTAACCAACTTATTCTTTGCTATAGACTTAACATTAGTTAGTTAGGTATTGAAGAAGGCAGAAGGCAGAAGGCAGAAGGCAGAAGGTCTAATTGCTTATTTACAGTCTTCGACACGCCACTCCGTATCTACAAACCCCAAACAATTTTAAGTACCCGTGCTGACAGTAGGGTATTAAACCAGCAAAAGAAAAGATAAAATTTGAATCTTAATCTTCATGGCAAATTCAAAGGTAGCAAGATAAAACAATATGAGATTAAAAGATGCAATTCCTAAAAAAGGTTCTCAGCAACGCCCTCGTAGATTAGGCAGAGGAATCTCAGCAGGTCAAGGTGCAAGTTGTGGTAAGGGGATGCGTGGTCAAAAATCTCGGTCTGGTAGCAGTACTAGACCGGGTTTTGAAGGTGGTCAAAATCCTCTTTATCGTCGCTTGCCAAAGTTAAAAAGCTTTCCGATGGTAAATCGGAAGAAATATACAATTATCAATGTGGGTAAGTTGGCATCATTACCAGCGAACACAGAGGTAACTCTTGCCTCTCTAATGGAAGCGGGAATTATTACAAGTAATGATGGACCCCTCAAAGTCCTCGGAGATGGAGAGTTGAATGTTGCACTAAATGTTCATGCTATAGGATTTACAGCTACAGCTCGTTCCAAAATAGAAGCAGCAGGTGGTAGTTGTCAACAGATAGGATCGAACCAATAACGAAGTCAAAAGTCAGAAGTCAGAAGTCAGAAGTGATTTTTGTGACGGGGATGCGTGAGCAACTCTCCAAAAGTATTTCGCCTTAAAAGGTGGGGTTGCGCGACCCAATTATTTTGATAAACTTTCTAGTTTTTTTAGGTGATCTCAAGTAGAGTCTCAAAACCTTTAGTTGAAGAAAAAACCTGACTGCTCAAACAAATAAAATCTCTAGAAGCGGAGGATTCTACCTAATTTTGCTAAAATCAAAAATATAAAATATAAATCTCAAATAAATATGGACATTAGTAGAGACAAGTCACCAACTGCTCAAGAAACATTCTTGCAGATGGCCCAAGCAGCAGGCTTGCGGGGGCGACTGCTAGTGACAATAGGTTTACTTCTTTTGGTGCGTCTAGGTGTGTACTTACCAGTACCAGGAATAAATAGAGGAGCTTTTGAAGCAAGTATCGGAGATCAGGCTTTAACTGGATTTCTCGATCTGTTTTCTGGTGGAGGTTTCTCGGCATTAGGTATTTTTGCATTAGGTATCATACCTTATATTAATGCCTCGATCATCATTCAATTGATGACAGCAGCCTTACCCAGTTTAGAAAATCTGCAAAAGAATGAAGGTGAAGCAGGGCGTCGTAAAATTTCTCAAATCACTCGCTATGTGGCCTTGGGATGGTCAGTGTTACAAAGCTTTGGTTTAGCAATATTTCTGAATAGTTCATCTGCAAATATCAATGGCTCGTCGGTAAGTGTAGCGATTAACCCGGGGCCTCTATTTATTGCTAAGACTGTTTTAGCAATTACAGCAGGTTCCATGTTTGTGATGTGGATATCTGAATTAATTACAGAAAGAGGAATTGGTAATGGAGCATCATTGTTGATTTTTGTCAACATTGTTGCTGTTTTACCTCAGTCACTAGGGGACACAATTAAATTGTTTGAAGGAGGAGACCGTGCTATTGTCGGTCGTGCGATTGTTCTGCTTCTGGTATTCCTAGTGATGATTGTGGGTATTGTCTTTGTACAAGAGGGAAGTCGCAGAATTCCCATACTTTCAGCTCGTCGTCAAGTAGGTAGAAAACTTTATCGGGAAACAAAAAGCTATTTACCTTTACGATTAAATCAAGGTGGAGTAATGCCAATTATCTTTGCTTCTGCCGTTCTCATATTACCTGTATCTTTAGCTCAGTTTTCTAACAATCCACTTTTATCTCAGATTATTACTTCTATCAGTCCTAGTGGCCCTACTCCTTGGTTATATGCTCTATTTTACTTTGTTCTAATCTTATTCTTCAGTTATTTCTACGCTTCCCTAATTATGAACCCAGTGGATATGTCGCAGAACCTGAAGAAAATGGGGGCAAGTATCCCAGGTATTCGTCCAGGTAAAACTACTAGCGATTATATAGAGAAAGTTTTGAATAGGTTGACTTTCCTAGGAGCTATTTTCCTTGGTTTAGTAGCAATTATCCCTACGGCAGTAGAAAGTGCAACCCGTGTACCTACTTTTAGAGGATTAGGAGCTACCTCTCTATTAATTCTAGTAGGTGTAGCAATAGACACAGCAAAACAAATTCAAACTTATGTTATCTCTCAGAGATACGAAGGAATGGTGAAGCAATAGTGGTAAAACTGATATTCTTAGGTCCGCCAGGGGCGGGTAAGGGAACACAGGCATCTCGAATAGCAGATTTTTACCAAGTTCCTCATATTTCTACAGGTGATATTTTACGCAATAATGTGTCAGAAAAATCACCCCTGGGTTTACAAGCGAAAGAATACATGGACAAAGGTGATTTAGTTCCCGATGGACTCATCCTTGACATGGTTGAAGAAAGACTGAAAAAAGATGATGCTCAAAATGGTTGGGTTCTAGATGGGTTTCCTAGAAATGTAGCTCAAGCACATTTTGTAGAAAAACTTTTATCTGTAAGTAAAAATGGAAATGACACTCAAGAAGAAAAAGCTGAAATTAGTAATTCTTTGATGGTCATAAATTTACAAGTTCCAGATGAAGTTTTAGTCAGTCGCTTATTATCAAGAGGTAGGCAAGATGATAATGAGGAAACTATTAGAAATCGTCTAAAAGTCTACGATCAACAAACACAACCTTTGATTGAATTTTACAAAGAACGTAAACAGCTAGTTACAATAGATGGAAATCAGTCTGTTGATGCTGTGACTAATTCTCTCAAGCTATCGGTTAATATATCATCATAGGGTAAATGAGAATTAGATTTTGATCAATTTTTTCTACCTTAAATATTTGGTTGTATATCTCTAAATTATAGACCAAGGGTTTGATGAGCTTAGGCGACAGCTTGAGTATAAGTGCCAATAGTACGGTAGTGCAGCTCTGAATAGTAGATAGATTTTTTTCATCATCAAAGACTTGTTCCAACTGCGGTCATGTCCAACAGATGCCATTAAGTCTGAGGATTTATGATTGTCCAGAATATGGGGTGTCAATAGACCGTGACCTGAATGCGTCAATTAATTTAAAAAAGCGAGGGCTAATAGGGGAGGTTTCCTCAGGATGTAAGACCCACTTAATAGATGCGGTTGGCTTGACCGTTAATGCCTGTAGATGAGTAACTGCCGACAGTCTCAGTGGTTTGCGTAGCATTCCGTAGTAGGAAAGCATGAAGTAAACATCAATTTGTCACTGTTCGTGACCTTTTGTATCAGTTTTATGAAGCAGATATATTCTGTATGGCTCATGCTCAATAACCTCTGAAAATTAAAAACTTTTTGATAGGATTATGTTGAGGGGAATCACCTGAAATAACAGGCTGTTCCCAATATAAAAAATTGGTTACTTGCAGCGTTGAGGTGATTAACAGTTGGCAAAACAAGATCTCATAGAAATGGAGGGTACAGTGACGGAGTCCCTACCGAATGCTATGTTCAGGGTAGACCTAGATAATGGGTTTAATGTGCTAGCTCATATTTCTGGTAAAATTCGTCGCAATTACATCAAAATTTTACCAGGCGATCGAGTCAAGGTAGAGTTAACACCTTATGACTTGACAAAAGGTCGAATTACATATCGGCTGCGGAAAAAGTAGTAACGTTCTAATCTCTACTCAATAATTTGTAGAGAAATTATCTACTTGCTGAAAACATTAGTAAATGATACAATACTAAATTTGTAGTATTGCCATAATAAGGCATGAAAGTTAGAGCATCTGTCAAAAAAATGTGTGAAAAGTGTCGTGTTATTCGTCGTAAAGGACGAGTAATGGTTATATGCGTTAATCCCAAACATAAACAACGTCAAGGTTAAGCATATTTTGACACAGGCATCAGATTGTTGCCTACTAATTAACCTAGTTTAAGTTTAATTTTAAGGTAATGGAGATAAAGTAAAGTGGCACGAATTGCAGGAGTAGACCTCCCACGCGATAAGCGTATAGAAATTGGTCTGACATATATCTATGGAATTGGACTATCTCGGTCTCAAGAAATTTTAGATGAAACTGGTGTAAACCCTGATACCCGTGTTAAGGATTTAAGTGATGCTGATATAGCAGCACTTCGTTCTATGGTTCAGAATAACTACCAAGTAGAAGGAGACCTAAGACGATTGGAAGCCATGAACATCAAGCGATTGATGGACATTGGTACTTACCGAGGTCGTCGGCACAGAATGGGTCTACCAGTTAGAGGACAGCAAACTCGTACCAACGCTAGAACTCGTAGAGGTGTACGTCGAACTGTAGCTGGTAAGAAAAAAGCTAGTGCTAAGAAATAGAAGTTTGGTTCTATCTTTATGATTGATAGATACTTTCCCAGTTCTAAGCTTTGTTCAGACTGTGGAGATGTAGTAGATAAACTACCTCTACATATTAGAGAGTGGGATTGCCCAGAATGTCCAGCTCACCATGATAGAGATATCAACGCTAGTATAAATATTTTGCGGATGGGAACCCGCGTCGGCGACAGACGCAAGGGAACGCCCACCAAGAAAGCTGCGGGACTCGCAGTGTCAGTCTGTGGAGTGACTGTAAGGCCTGAAAGGATTAAGCTCCGGAGGGCTTGCATTTAAGCAGAAAGACCTAACCTGTGATGGTTAGGAATCCCGCGTTGTAATCTTTAGATTCAATGCCGGGAGGATGTCAAGTAAAACTATTACTATCATTAGTAAAGACCAAGCTCGCCAAAGGGGGGGAACAATTTAGTTAAAGCCTTACTTGCTACTGAGTATTATTTGATTTGATTATCTACTTAAGTCTTAATTCTATTTCTGTATAGCTTACTTAAGTACAAACAAATTATTAATACTATTAATAATAGCAAATGATCTGAAATTATGAGTAATTGACAGTGATTATAGTAATGTAATTCAGTCAGATTGAAAAGAAATTAATCGAATTAAACGATCAACTCTGAAAGTCAATTGTTATTGTCTAATTATAACTATTAAATTAAGGAGAAAAAAGAATTATTTATAGTTAAGTCTGTTGACTTAAGTGAGAAAAACTTGCCAGGGTTGAAACACAAAAAATCTGCTACTTCAGATATTACAACAAAAACTCTAGACTCATAGTTCTAGTAAATAAAAGTAAAAACTTTACTGGCGCAAAAAAATCATCTCTCATATGTAAGTAAAATGTGGGTATTACTACTAAAAGTATAGCATTTAAAAATTCAATAGCCAGCAAAAAAGTTTATTTCTCAGACATTAAGTCATGTAAAACCAAAATACAATATTTCTAGCTAGTCATATAAGGATATAGCATAGCTTTTAAAGCTATATCAAAGTAAACAATTCTTATAAGTTTAAGATTAGAAATAAGTCAACTTGTTCTGAGAAAAGTACATTATTACCTTAAGATACCACTCATAAAGACAAATATGGCACGACAACCAGGTAAAAAAACAGGTGCAAAAAAGCAAAAAAAGAATGTGCCCAATGGGGTGGCTTACATTCAGTCTACCTTCAATAATACAATTGTAACCATTACTGACTTGAATGGTGAAGTAATTTCTTGGGCATCAGCAGGTTCTAGTGGTTTCAAAGGAGCAAAAAAAGGAACTCCCTTTGCCGCACAAACAGCAGCAGAAAGCGCAGCACGTCGAGCTAACGACCAAGGAATGCGTCAGATTCAAGTAATGGTTAGTGGTCCTGGAGCAGGAAGAGAAACTGCTATTAGGGCTTTACAAGGGGCAGGACTAGAGATAACTTTGATCCGAGATATTACCCCAATTCCTCACAATGGCTGCCGTCCACCAAAACGGCGTAGAGTCTAATCAAATTATTAACTCTGGGGTTCAATGTTCAAGGGAGGTCACTCCGTGGCGCAGTTTCATTACGAGTGTATAGAGTCTAAAACTGACAAAGATCGTAGTCAGTACGGAAAATTTATTATAGAGCCACTAGCTCGCGGTCAAGGGACAACAGTAGGGAATGCACTGAGGCGGGTTCTACTATCTAACTTAGAAGGAACAGCCATTACATCAGTGAGGATAGCTGGGGTTAATCATGAATTTGCCACAATCAAAGGGGTAAGGGAAGATGTTCTAGAGATCCTACTGAACATGAAAGAGGTTGTTCTCAAAAGCCATTCCAACCAACCACAAATTGGTAGAGTCAGGATAGAAGGGCCAGCAACATTAACTGCAGATCGTTTTGATGTACCTTCGGAGGTAGAAATAATCGATCGCAGCCAATATGTCGCTACCCTATCTCCTGGGTCAATTCTGGAAATGGAGTTTAGAATTGAGAAAGGGACTGGTTATAGAGCGGTAGATCGTACTCGCGATGATGTTACAGCTCTTGATTTTCTGCAAATTGATGCCATTTTTATGCCAGTTCGTAAGGTTAACTATACAGTTGAAGCTCGTATAGGTAGCTCTATAGAAGAAGACCGACTTATTATGGAGGTTTGGACAAATGGCAGTTACACACCTCAAGATGCTTTGAGTCATGCTGCTAGTATCTTAATGAGTTTGTTTGAGCCACTTAAAGATATTACTAATATGGCAGATGCTCCATCAGGAGAGCCTACAGACCCAACAAGTCAGATTCCAATAGAAGAATTACAACTATCGGTTCGGGCTTATAACTGTCTGAAAAGAGCGCAAATTAACTCTGTTGCAGACCTACTGGAGTACAGTCAAGAAGACCTTTTAGAGATCAAAAACTTTGGTCAAAAATCGGCTGAGGAAGTTATAGAAGCTTTACAGAAACGCTTGGGAATAACTTTACCTCAAGAAAAAGTTGCTAAAGCTACTTAGAGGCCAAAAGTTAGAAATTAAACCAGTTTTTGTCAATGGCATCAAAAATGTCAATCTGAAATACTATTTGCTTTCAAAGATGACCGACTGAGTTTTTGAAGCTGTTAGTAGCAGTACGGAAACACAAATTGAAAAAATTAGCTCAAATATTTTAGATACTCAAAGTAGTCATGCGTCATAGTCGTCGTGTTCCAAAGCTAGGAAAACCAGCAGATCAGCGTCGCGCTCTTCTGCGGTCTCTAGCAACTGAATTAATCCGTCATGGTAGGATTACTACCACAAAAACCCGTGCTAAAGCTGTACAGTCAGAAGCAGAAAAAATGATTTCCTTGGCAAAGGATGGATCGTTAGCAGCTCGCCGACAAGCTTTAGGTTATATCTATGACAAAAAGCTAGTTCACTCTCTATTTGAAGGAGCACAGGATAGATACGGTTCTCGTAATGGAGGTTATACCCGTGTTTTAAGAACTGTTCGCCGTCGTGGAGATAACGCAGAAATGGCAATTATTGAACTGGTTTAAGGTCTGTATTCAATAATGAATAATGAATAATGAATAATTAATAATTAATAATTACCTCTCCTTGAAAACAAGAGGATTGACTCAAAGGAAAAATTTTTCTCTCTTGGTCGATTGAAGGACAGCGAGGAGACCTCGCCATCCCTCGACCGCTTGTTTCTCTCTTAAAGGTGAGGCTTTAAACCTTAATTATTCGGTAATTATTCGGTAAGGGGTAGTGTGGGAAATAAATCAGAAAAAGTTAGTATTTGACCATTTTATTAATAGTAAAAATTTAATGGTGACAAAGATTGACTTTTAAGCTTTAAAAACTTTCAACTTTCCCATGGCTAATAACCAACTTTTACTTCGGCGTGTTGCTCTTGTAATTCAATATCAAGGCACTCATTTTCATGGGTGGCAAAGACAGCCAAATCAACGAACTGTACAAGAAGAGATTGAAAATACTATTTCTTCTGTGGTTAACCAGCCTGTAATATTACATGGTGCAGGAAGAACGGATGCGGGAGTTCATGCAGCAGCACAAGTAGCTCATTTCGATGTTTCAGGCCCAATTCCTGCCCATAAGTGGGCTACTATTCTCAATTCACGGCTAGCTAATGATATCTTAATCGCAAGTTCGGCTCAAGTCGAATCTACCTGGCACGCTCGGTTTTCTGCAACTTCGCGGCGTTATCGCTACACTTTATATACAGAAAAACGGCCTAATTTGTTTGTGATGCCTTTTGTTTGGCATTACTATCAAGCACAGTTAGATCCATTGTTGATTCAAGCAGCTTTGAATCCTTTAATTGGCCGTCATCACTTGGCTGCTTTTCAAAGAGCTGGCTCTTCTCGTCCTCATTCTTGGGTAGATGTACAAGAGGTGAAGTGTGAAAGTCAGGGACCATTTATTCATATAGAGGTTCAAGCTAGTGGGTTTCTATATGGGATGATGCGATTATTGGTGGGGTTACTCATTCAAGTGGGTCAGCAGAAGCTATCTGTGGAAAATTTTACAGATATCTGGGTTAATCAAAGAAGGGAAGTTGTGAAGCACTCAGCTCCGGCTAGTGGCCTATGTTTATTGCGGGTTGGTTATCTGGAATTTCCTTTTACTCAAGAAGTTTGGTATAATAATATGCCTCAATTTATTTTTTATTGATTAGAGCAGGCGATCGCTACTTTGATGGATTCAGTCACTCCTAAAATGTTGCGAAACTGGTTTACTCACTGCTGTTACTGGAGACTTCTTTCTAAAAAACCGCTATAAGTATCTCTATTGAGACTTTCCATTAACAGGAATTACGCAAAGGCACTACATATAGTAGATAAAAACTATAGCACTATGGTACATATAGTGTTTATGTCGGAAAAATGCGTAATTCCTGATTAAGTATCAAAGAATAATAACTGACAATTGGGTAAACTGAGCGAATAATTCCATCAGATTAAACTGACAATAAAAGCCAATATAAGCAGTAAAAAAAACAACTAAATTAAGTAAATTATGAATACAACATACGTTCCACCACTGAAGACTCTAGAGCAAAAATGGTATGTTATTGATGCTAAAGAACAGCGTTTAGGGCGATTAGCTACTGCTATTGCGATGATTATTAGGGGTAAGAATAAACCAACTTATACTCCACATCTCGATACAGGAGATTTTGTGATTGTCGTTAATGCTGAAAAGGTGAATGTAACTGGTAAAAAAAGTAGTCAGAAACTTTATCGTCGCCATTCTGGAAGGCCAGGAGGGATGAAAACAGAGGTTTTTTCTAAGTTGCAAGCTCGTTTGCCTCAAAGAATTATTGAGGAGGCAGTTTACGGAATGCTACCAAAAAATTCTCTAGGCAGAAAACTTCATGCTAAACTAAAAGTTTATCCAGGACCTGACCATCCTCACCAAGCTCAAAAACCTGAAACGTTAATTATTGAAACTACTCCAGGAGAATAAAAATAATGCAAGCAAAAGAAAGTGGCCGTGCTATGTATTGGGGTACTGGTCGTCGTAAGTCCTCGATCGCTTCAGTACGCCTAGTTCCAGGTACAGGCAAATTGATTATTAATGGCAAGGATGGTGAGTTATACCTACAATATAATCATGGTTATTTATCATCGGCTAAAGCTCCACTAGAGACTTTAGGTTTGGAAAATGAGTATGACATTCTAGTGAAAGCTACAGGAGGTGGGTTAACAGGACAAGCTGATTCTATTAAATTAGGCGTTGCTAGAGCTTTGTGCCAGTTAGACCCAGATAACCGTAAACCTCTAAAGACAGAAGGATATTTAACTCGCGACCCCCGGGCTAAAGAACGGAAAAAGTATGGTTTACGCAAAGCTCGTAAAGCACCTCAATATTCTAAACGATGATATACTAAAAAAATGCCAATTGTTACAAGATTGATGATAATTGGCAAAAACTTTAGACATCTCTAGAAAAGAGGGAACAGGGAACAGGGAACAGGGAACATGGAGAAATAATTGATAATTTATGGATAAGAATTGATTTGATTTTTGATTTTTACCAGATGTCTTTTGATAAAATTTTCAATAGCGCTATAGTAGGGCGTTTCATCAATTAAATCTGAAAGTACTATGTAGCAAGAGTTTTGAACTTTTGGCTTGGAAAGACTACAGGCGCTAAAAACCTTGACTCACAAAGCTTATAGTTCTAATTGATGACAGACCCTAGTGGCGTGATACCAATTTGAAAAAAGAATGTTACGAATAGTTTAGTCAACTAAAGTAATTTAAGTCAGATGCAAATTTACTAGAATAGATTTTTTCATGGCAAAAAATGAGAATAAAAGCTACTTCTATTGACTATTGACTACTCGAAACAGTCCAAATATTTGTAGCAAAAATTTATAAAATTGGTATGACACATCTAAAATTTTGCAATAGTGTAGTAGGGGCGGGTTCTGCATTAAGTTAATGGTGTTACAAATTATTTAGATGAACCCGCCCCCAACCCAACAATTGAATGCACAAAATTAGCTTTGTCAATTCAGTGCAATAAGCTAAGATATTTTATAGAAAAAATATTTGTAATTTTAAGTAGAGTAAAGAAAATGCCTAAAGCTGGTATTCATCCTGAGTGGTATCCAGAAGCCAAAGTTTACTGTAATGGTGAAGTGGTAATGACAATTGGTTCAACAAAACCAGAGATTAATGTTGATGTTTGGTCCGGAAATCATCCCTTCTTTACAGGTACTCAGAAAATTATTGATACTGAAGGAAGAGTTGAGAGATTTATGCGTAAGTATAGTAAAAAAGATGGAGGGAAAAGCTCTAAATCTAAAAAGAGTAAAGATAAAAAATAGCTGGAATGTCAATTGTCCTTAATTAGTTGTCTATAAAATATTACAGACAACAATTAACATCAACATCTCACAAAAAATTCCCCATAAATAAAATACTAATTAAGACAAGGGACAACTGACAATGGCTGAAACATATTTACTAGAAAAATTAAAATCCGTTGAGCAAACTTACAATGAATTAACTCTACGTTTAGCAGATCCAGATATTGCAAAAGATCCAACTGAGTTCCAAAAAGTAGCTAAGGCACGCTCCTCATTAGAAGAGGTGGTAAATACTTATGAAGAGTGGAAAAATAGTCAGCAAGAATTAGTGGATGCTAAGGAAATATTGAAAGAAGCTGGTGGCGACCAAGAAATGGAAGAGATGGCCAGAATGGAAGTAGAGGAATTGGAAGTCAAGCTGGAATCTCTGGAAACTCAAATGAAAATTGCCCTACTACCACGAGACCCCAACGATGATAAGAATATTATGTTGGAGATTAGAGCTGGTACAGGAGGGGATGAAGCTAGTATTTGGGCAGGGGATCTGGTGAGAATGTACTCCCGTTACTCAGAAACTCAAAAATGGAAGGTGAGTTTACTGAGTGAATCTTTAGCAGATATGGGAGGTTTTAAAGAAGCAATTTTAGAGATTAAGGGAGAACAGGTTTATAGTAAGCTGAAGTTTGAAGCAGGAGTTCATCGGGTTCAAAGAGTTCCAGTGACAGAAGCAGGTGGGAGGGTACATACTTCAACGGCAACGGTGGCCATCATGCCAGAAGTGGATGATGTAGAAGTGGAAATAGATGCAAAAGATATTGAACTAACAACGGCTCGTTCTGGTGGAGCAGGTGGACAAAATGTGAACAAGGTGGAAACTGCTGTGGATTTATTTCATAAACCCACAGGAATTAGAATTTTCTGTACTCAGGAGCGCAGTCAGCTACAAAACAGAGAGAGGGCAATGCAAATTTTACGAGCTAAACTTTATGAGATTAAGCTACAAGAGCAACAACAAGAAGTTAGTTCGATGAGGCGATCGCAAGTAGGTACTGGCTCCCGCTCAGAAAAAATTCGGACTTATAACTATAAAGATAATAGGGTGACAGATCATCGCTTGAGTCAGAACTTTTCCCTTGCACCTCTTCTTGAGGGAGATATAGAAAATGTAATTCAAGCTTGTATTACCCAAGACCAGCAGGAACGTTTGCAAGAGTTGGCAGCATCCACATCTACTCCAATGTCAGTCTAATTGACATTTTGTGAAATGGACTTATTCACATAATATAAATATCACTCAAAAAGCGAGGACAAAGTTCTCGTTTTTTTTATAAAATATGCTTATATTAGCAAGTATAGCGCTGTGCGCAGGAACAGGCAATAGGGGGGATAAAAAGCTGATAGTATAAGACTTTTAGCTATGTAAAACATAAGTTTTTCAATTTTACCTTCAGCTACTTACCATTAAATTTCAGCAACACCAATTTTATTTAGGGTTTGCTGAAAAAGTATGCATGGTAAAGGGAGGAGAACCGAGTCAGGAGGACTGAGTCAGGATAAATGGGAATTATAGAGGAGGTAGTTGGATATTTTGTCCCTTGATTTTTCTGCCCTTGTCTGCTCAAAATGCTCATAAGCATGAGCTTGAGGCACTGAAAACCAGGCAATTTTTTCGACAAAAAAAAGACTAAAGCCTTTATCTATCAATATTTTGAGATTTAATCAGCAAACCCTATTTATAACTGACCCGTCCGAACATGATATAAGTCTTGTATCCCACATTCCGCACTTCGATTTGTAACATTAAAAGTATTATAAAAATCCGTAGGTTGGTAGGTATTTATACTATGCAAATCATCTCAATTACTTTTTTCGTTCATCAAATCCCGAGTAAATAATTAATCATAAATACTTGCTTGATTGTTTACTCAATCACTGCAGCTATGATTTTCTCGTAAATTCTGACTCCTGACTCCTTCTTCTATACGACATTTTGTGGTGCGGAATATGGGTTGTATATTATTCTATGCAGCTCAGAAATGAATTTGATATAACGTAGTAAACTATTCTAATTCTAGCAAATTAAAGAAAAGTAGGAGATTTGGGCATGACTACCAATGAAGAATTATCTTGGGAATGTGGAATGGGTTTCTATGTGCCAATTTTAAATGATGGAGAATTAGTGGGCATTTGTAAACCTGAATATGCCGAAGAAATTCTAGAAGTTATGAATGAGCAGGAAAGGTTACACAAAGCTTTAAGGCTAGCTTGTCTAGATTTACTGCGAAGGGTGGGAGGAAAAAGAAGTAGAGTTAATGACTTAATGCAGAAATATATAGCTCTGGCTGAACGACCTAAATATGGACCAAGAGCGGTAGCCCTCTTGTTGCGAGAAAGGCAAGAACAACTGCAGGTTAGTGGCCATGAGTTTATTAAATTTTGTGATATTCATAAAATTTCTCCTGAGCAACTCAAAGATATTTATGCAGGCAAAGCAGTAGATACAAACTTAGTAGGACCTATAGCAAGAATTTTAGGCAAAACTAATAATGAAGTACAAGAAATATTAGAAGGCCCTAGCGAATAATATTGTAATTTGTCATTAGCACTTAGTTTTTTGATTTTCTCGGTCTTAGAGTATGTCTTAAATTTTAATTAATATGATTTATCATCTATTTAGATGAGTTTTTCAATTAGATTATTATTTTTTCTGCTTACAAAAACTTTTTCAAATCTACACCTCTTCCCTATTTTCTAAAATATTTAATTCCCTGTTCATATCTCAAACATAAATGGTATTTTAACTATGTAGTTAAAATACTAAAAATATCAAGTTTCATAATTATAATTAACTTTACCATTAGGCATAATTGTTTCCTGAAGATTAGCTTCAGAAAGGTTAATATCATTAATTAAAGCATCAGTAAGATTAGCACCTCTCAAATCAGCACCTCTCAAATCAGCACCTCTCAAATCAGCTCTAATTAAAATAGCCTTACTTAGATTAGTTCCTCGGAAATAAACCCCCCTCAAATTTGCACCTAGAAAATTAACTTTTTTGAGGTTTGCAAACCTAAAATCTGCTTTATAAAGATTTGCTTCCTTTAAAGAAGCATTTGATAAATGAATTCTACTCAGATGAGCTTCAATCAGATTAGCTTTGTCTAAATTAGTCTGGTAAAAATAAGCCCCAATCAATTCAGCTTCATGGAGATTAGCATGACTAAGATTAGCATAACTGAAGTTAGTTTCTATTAAATCTGCTTTGGCTAAGTTGCTTCTTCTCAGGTCTGCTGAAGTAGCATCAGCATATCGACAAATAGCATTTTGTAAATCAGTTCCAATTAAATTTGCATCAACTAAATCAGCGTCTATTAAGTTAGCCTGTCTTAGATCTGCAGAAATCAAATTAGCATATCTTAAATTAGCTCCCTGAAGATTAATAGAAGTAAGGTTAGCATGAATCAGTTGAGCTGAAGTTAAATTAGCATCACTACAGTTAGCTGTTTTTAATTGAGTTAAACAGAGATTCGCTCCTGTGAGATTTACTCCTTGAAAATTAATACCTTGCAGGTTAATACCTCTGAGGTTGACATTAGTAATATCTGCTTGTAGATGTAGATTTTTCTGTCTCCATTCATTCCATGTAATTATACCCCGATTAAGTAGGGCGAGATATTCTTTATTTGCCATTTTTTATTAGATAACTTCTTAGAGATATTTATATATTTCTGTTATGGAGTAATAACTATAAGAGACTGTTTGTAAAAGGAATGTTAAATCCAGGCGTAGTGTCGTGTCAAGCTGAAAATGGTGTATTAAATTTTTGAGTATAATTCTTGCTTTGACTAAGGTTTGGAGAATTTTCCTAAAACACTATTTCAAGCTTGACGCGCTAGTAGGGTGGGTTAGGCGACAATAATTATGAGTCGCAAACCAAAATCTTAATTGTTCACTGTAACCCACCGAACATACCGATTATTAAGGAGTTGGACGTTATGGAATGATATTGCCAAAGATTGGTGTATCGGCTAAATCCCTTACTTCAACTGAATTTGGGTTCATAGTCGAACATAGCAATACAGCAGAACTAAAGATCCTGATTATATCAAATCCGTTTAACTTCGATATAAAGAAATTTTCCATCTGAGCGCCATTGCCAAATCTTTCTCAATATTCCCATCCTGGGAGGGGTTAGGGGTTGGTTCCCACACTCCCCACACTCCCCACACTCTTTATGGAGGAGTATGGGAATATTTTTCCACCTTTTTCTCCTATTGCCTCTATCTCACGGACGACTCCATGGCTCAAAATTATCATCAAGGTCAAGATACCAAATTAGGTTATATAGGAGGAAAAGAAGAAGGAAGAGAAAGTTTTTTCAGGGTTATTATTCCAGACATGATATTACTTATTCCACATTTTGCTGATGTAGTTCTAAGTATTTCTAGCTATAGTCTTAAAAAAAAAAGTTAATCAAAATATTTATTATATCAGATAAAAATCATATATATGCATAATATTAATTAAATTTATGTATAATTATTAAAAGTTAATAAAGATTTACTTAATATTAAGTAAAATGATACGAATCAAGAGTTAAACTAACAAACGAGAACAATAGTTAACATATTTGAAGAGCCATGACCTAACCATTGCAAACCAAAAGTGAATTTATTAGTAAAGTCCAAAAAATTAAATGTCCCTAATTTAAGGATATTACTAAAAACGTCAGCATATCTTGGTGATCTAACGGCTCTACCAAATTTATTGAATGAATGGGGAAAATAGCTACACAGTAAACCTTGAAAATGTGTTGGCTAAAACCTCAAGATAGTGAAATGAAGTTTGGAAAGTGGGAGAAAACGCATTCCTCACTAATACAATTTCATAGATAATGAAGTATTTTTCTAGGGTGACTTCCCTAAAAGTGAGGCACAAACTTCCAACCTCCTAACAGTGTTGAAAATGTAGAACTTTTACCTTGCCTGCCTTCAGGCATAAATTAAGCTTGTTATTTTAGTAGCATTACTAAAATATTCCTTCGGTATGAGGTAATTTGTAATTCAAACTGCTAAAGAATTAAAAGCGATCGCAAACACAAATGTAAGTTAGATTCACGTCGCCATAATTAAAATTACCAAATCAGTCCATTAGTTATTAATATAAGGATTTGACAACTATGCTAAACATAATACCTATCAAGCAGCCGTTAAATCCAGATCAAAACGTGAATCACGGTTGTAATTTGAAGTGGAAGTTAGGAGATCGACAAGAATATTGGCTTTCTACTATAATCTTGAGAAGAAGTAAAATAACAATAAAACACCAATGATGATATTAATTAAGTTTTGCTATCAAATAAGGAAGCTACAAGAGGTTTTGGTGTTTACAAAATAGCGATCATTAGTACCTGGTTAGCCTCTTGCAAGAGGAATTCCTAAGTCTATAGCATCAGTCAATCTTTAAATTATACAAAGATTGTCTATGTTTATGATGTCTAAAATTGCTTCAATGTATTTCTAAGGAGTTCGTAGATATTTCCTAGATAGCGATCGAAATCAATTGTAGAATGTACTAAACTATTTACATTCAGTACTAGAGTACACCGATCGAAAATACTGTAGTAGCAAAAATAATTCACTGAATAATTGATAATTAATAATTTTAGGCTTAAAGCCTATACTTTCAAGGAAAAAAATCATTATTATGCCTTTTGAACTCAAATAAATACAAAGGTGGTTACAGTATTAATATCTATTTTTTACCAGGAAAATAAACTACTGTAGCAATATTTGATGATACTGGTATTAGTCAGTCATATTCTTTTGAACAAAAGGTGATTATTAATTATTAATTGTGAAATATTAGTTGTTGAATTAGCATTAATGAAAAAACTTCTCTAAGCAAATAGTAATATCCCTAAACACCATTGATGTGGTGTACTATAATGTGCTGCTAAACTGACTTTAAGTACAACCAAAAACTTCGATTGTGTGTTATAAGAAGTAAAATTTCAAAGAAAACCATTAACTAACTAAAATTATGACCAACACAATATTCCCGCCTAAAGCATTAACCAAAGAAATCAGCAAACCAGACTTCACATTTGACCCCAGTATTCGGCGCGATCATGCAAAGAAGTACCGAACCTCAGAGTGGTACGATGGTCGTGGAGAAATTAAGGCGGTAGAAGATGGTCGCTCATTTGAAATTTCTGCAACCTTTACTCTCAAGTCAGAAGTAAAGTTGGTATATGGAGTATTAGACCCATCTAACCCAGTTTTGGCAGAAATCTACAAAAGTCGTGGTCGTTGTGTAGCAGTTGTCGATCAAACAGTCGATGAACTTTATGGAGAATCACTGCAAGCTTACTTTAAGCACAATGAGATTCCCCTAGAAACTCTAGTCTGTCGTGCATGGGAATCAGACAAAACTCCAGAAACAGTTCAGCGAATACTCCAATTCTTAGGTAAAGATGGCTGTGATGTATCCCGCAACGAACCCGTGCTAATCATTGGAGGTGGCGTACTCAGCGATGTAGCAGGTTTGGCCTGTGCTTTGCAGCACCGACGAACACCTTATGTGATGATCGGAAGTTCTATTGTTGCAGCTATTGATGCTGGACCATCTCCTCGTACCTGCACAAATGGTCAGCTATTTAAAAATAGTATTGGTTCCTATCATCCCCCAGTTATCACAATAGTAGACCGTAGCTTATTCCGTACTTTGGCAAAAGGTCATATCCGTAATGGGATGGCAGAAATTATCAAAATGGCAGTAACTGATGACCCAGTGCTATTTGATTTACTAGAAGAATACGGCCCACGGTTAATTGAAACCCATTTTGCTAACTTTGATGCGGATGAGGAACTGACCCAGGTAGCTGATGAAGTAATTTATCGAGCATTGTATTCCTACATGAAGCATGAGGGAACAAATATGTTCGAGACCTATCAAGACAGACCCCATGCTTACGGTCACACCTGGAGTCCGAAGTTTGAGCCAGCTGTCAAATTGATGCACGGTCATGCTGTTACTATTGGTATGGCTTTTGGAGCAACCTTGGCAATGGAAATGGGTTGGTTAGAAAAAGGCGATCGCGACAGAATAGTTGCACTATGTTCTTCTCTTGGTTTATCAGTTTATCATCCTATCCTCGAAGACAGTGATTTGATGATTCAAGGACAGAAAAATATGCGTCGCAAGCGCGGTAGTAGTGGGTTATGGGCACCTTTACCTACAGGTATTGGTAGTTGTAGTTTTGCTGGAGAAGTTCCCTCAGACTTATTAATATCTGCTGTGGAGGAACATAAGAATTTTTGTACCTCTGTGCCAAATGAAGGAAAAGGCGAACAAATGTATTTAAGTGACCTTGGTTTGGAGTAAAATAAATAATAGAAGTTGTGATGTGGGGTGGAGAAAACAAGAAATTCCTCCCTACTCCCTTTTGAAAAAAAGAACAATAGTGGGCAAAGACTGCAAACTTTTCATCAGACCTCTGCGATAATTAATCTCAAAGCCTTGTAATGCTTAGGCTAAAAGTTAGTTTTCGTATGCTATAGATGATTTAGTCTTTGCCCATCCTACTTATCCAGTAGTAATGGAATAGAAATATGATAACCGTTGTCAATACAGAAACTGTAAATACAAAAACTGCCAGACCAGTTACGCCATTGGGTATTTTAGTAGAACAACTTGAGAAAACTGTCAAGATGGCAGAAACTGTAGAAATACCTGCCAAACTTGCTGAAGCGATTAAAGATGCTTACCAATTAGCAGAAGGTCTTGACCCCTACATTGAAAAAAATACTACCCAGGAGTCAGATGCGTTGGCAGCATTAGCAGAAAAGACTCGCCGGGAACCCTGGAATTTACGATTTTCTGATGGCGAAACAGTGCGCCAGTTAGAACAGGAAATGTTATCTGGGCATATTGAGGGGCAAATTCTCAAAATGTTCGTTCACATGACTGGAGCGAAACGTATCCTAGAAATTGGAATGTTTACCGGGTATTCTGCATTGGCAATGGCAGAAGCGCTGCCAGAAGATGGACATGAAGTTGCTTGTGAAGTCGATCAATATGTAGCTGACTTTGCTAAAGCTTGTTTTGAAAAGTCTCCCGCTGGGAAGAAAATATCAGTCGAAGTTGCACCAGCTTTGGAAACTATGCAAAAGTTGGCAGATGCCGGAGAAACTTTTGATTTAGTCTTTATTGATGCCGATAAAAAAGAGTATATAGAATATTTCAGAATTCTCTTAGATACAAATTTATTAGCACCAAATGGATTTATTTGTGTTGATAATACTTTATTGCAAGGGCAACCTTATCTCCCATCAGAAAAGCGTGCTGCTAATGGAGAAGCGGTCGCTAAATTTAACCGTTTTGTTGCAGAAGATCCCAGAGTAGAACAAGTTTTGCTACCTTTACGAGATGGGGTAACTATTATTAAACGAAAGTAGTTATGGTTTGAGGATATTATTAACCCAATAAATAATTGGATATAACTCCTGAATATTCGGTAACATCATGTCCGCTGGTATCATTAGTGTAAACCCAAAGGTGAATATCTACAGGGAATTTAAGTTTTGTTCTTGCTCTTAAGTATTCTTGCCTGTTCCCTGTTCCCAGTTAAGTGTTCCCTACCCTTGCTATACAATACCGATGCTACCGGACATGATATAACATCATAATTGTTACCGATACAAATAACTATAACAAAATGCTACTGACAATTTTTAAGAGTAAACTGCATCGACTCAAAGTAACTGAAGCACAACTATATTATGAGGGTTCAATTACCATTGATGAAGAACTACTAAAAACTGCCAGTATATTAGCTTATGAAAAAGTACAAGTAGTTAATGTCAATAACGGTTCACGGCTAGAAACCTACACTATTCCAGGGGAATGGGGTAGTCGTATTGTCTGCCTCAACGGTCCAGCAGCCCGAATAAATGCTGTTGGGGACGAGATAATAGTCATCGCTTATGCTCAAATGACACCAGAAGAAGCACTTCTACATCGTCCTCAAGTTATTTTAGTGGATAAAAATAATAATCCTCTACAGAAAAGCTAATATTTAGGGTTTGCGCTCAAAAGTCTTTTAGCAGGGGGAGGAGAACCGAGTCAGGAGAAATGGGAATGAGCGAGGAGGTAGGAGTAAGAATTGTAAGAGTGATTTTTCTGCTATAGTCAGCCCAAAATACTAGCTTTTTGAGCATTTTCAACTGAAACAGGCGCACTTTTTTCGATCCTCAAAATGCTCAAGCCTTTATTTATCAATACTTTGATATTCGATCGGTAAACCCTATTTATATCTACCTTTGTAGCTAAATCAGGACTTACGCACTGACAATAGATATAGGGTTTTGGTTTGTTACCGAATAATTAAGGTAAAAATCCTCTCCTTTAAAGGAGAAAAAAGAAAAAATTTTCCCTACCACGTCAATTCTCTTCTTTTCAAGGAGAGGTCATTTCAGTTATCAGTTATCAGTTATCAGTACCTCTGCAATAAGGAGGCTTGATATCAGGAATAGTCTCTTTTTTTTATCCCTTTAAAAAGGGAGGCGCATACCCACAATTTTTCGGTAATTATTAATTATTAATTGTTGAAGCTAGCGCTAACACACCCTACTAAATTGATACACCTTAAAATGGTGTATTAGGTCATTGGGGTGAGGAGTAGGGGAGATAAAGACACCTAAAAATAAAAATCTATTGCACAGTTTTAGCTGTGTAAGTCTACTACAAATAGCCTTCATGCGTAAGTTCTATAAATTTTTGTTCTCCAAAACTTAACTTTTTTTTTGCTTATTATAAATAATAACATGGCACTAATTTTATTTGTCCAAGGACGTGCTTATGCACTGTTCCAAAATCTCGGTTCTCTGATTTTATTGTTAATTGTTTTACCGTTGAATTTACTAAAGGTAATACCATCGCTGCTATGGAATTTTATCAGTCAACCTTTTCAAAAAAAAGTAGTAGCTGAAAACCCAAAAAACATCCTAATTACGGGCGCAAAAATGACAAAATGTTTGCAACTTGCCCGTTCATTCCATGCAGCAGGACACAAAGTTTTTCTGCTAGAAGCAAATAAATATTGGTTATCAGGAAATAGATTTTCTAATGCTGTTTCAGGCTTCTACACATTACCCTTTCCCCAAAAAGATTGGGAGGGCTATTATCAAGGATTATTAGAGATTATTAAAAAAGAAAAGATAGATGTATTTATCCCAGTTTCTAGTCCGGCAGGAAGCTACTATGAATCTTTAGCAAAACCACTTATATCGGAACATTGTGAAGTATTGCATTTTGACGCTGAAATTACGCAACTATTAGATAATAAATTTACATTTATTGAAAAAGCTAAAAGTTTTGGTTTATCTGTACCTAAATCATTTCTAATTACAAATCCCGAACAAGTTCTCAATTTTGACTTTGCTACTGATGGGAGTAAATATATTCTCAAAAGTATTCCTTACGATTCAGTGCGTCGTTTAGATATGACAAAACTGCCCATGAATTCTAAAGCAGAAATGGAGGAATTTGTCAATAGTTTGCCGATTAGCGAACAGAGACCCTGGATTATGCAAGAATTTGTGAAAGGCAAAGAATATTGTACCCATAGCACTGTCAGAAAGGGTAAAGTTAGACTCTATTGTTGTTGCGAATCATCAGAATTTCAAGTCAATTATCATCATTTAGATAGACCTCAAATCTATCAATGGGTAGAAAAATTTGTCAGAGAATTAGATATTACTGGGCAAATTTCCTTTGACTTTATTCAAACAGAAGATGGTCGAGTTTATCCCATTGAATGTAACCCCAGAACTCACTCAGCTATTACTACGTTTCACGACCATCCAGGAGTAGCAGATGCTTATTTGAAAGATAGTAAAGATGAAAATGAAGCCTCACTAATACCACTGCCAAATAGTAAACCTACTTATTGGACTTACCATGAATTATGGCGACTGACAGGAATGAGATCTTTGGGGCAATTAAAAAGTTGGATTAACAGAATTTTTCAAGGAACAGATGGTATTTTTCAAGTGAATGACCCTTTACCATTTTTGATGGTACATCATTGGCAAATTCCTTTACTTTTGTTAAGTAATCTGCAAAAATTAAAAGGGTGGGTAAGAATTGATTTTAATATTGGAAAACTGGTAGAATTAGGGGGAGATTAATCAATTGGATTTCTGTAGACTGTAAACTCAGAAACTAAAAAATAAAAACTATATTTCTACTGGGATTGAGATTAACAAACCGGGTTTGTGTAATACAAATTTGACAAAATAATTTTATGAATAATAGGGAGTAGAAATACTTGACAAAAGATGTATCTTTGAGTAAAAAGATGATTGACAACCAAAAAAATGGCGTTGCTGAGGGGGGGATGAATCTAAAGGGAACAGGCACATCCCAAAACTTAAGGTAGTGAATTAGTAGTCTCATAGAATGTTTGAGCATCTAATTTGACTTGGAATAGCATAGTGTCTGGCGTGATTAAGCGAGCTAGATCATGCCAAAGACCTGTATTTTCTCCCTCAACTGTGGTCATGTAGGTCTTGCTCACAATCTGATCGCCATCCGGAATTTATATTGGGGGTAAACTTTGAACCCATCAGTAACCTAGAAGAAGCAATGCGTCAAATCTCACAATCTGCCAAACGAGGTTCAAAAGTCAATGCGCTATGGTCTCAATCCACCCAAGCTAAGATACCTGCTGGAAAGTGGTTAACTGCTGTCCACTCCCCAGATTTTGTTTTTTTTGAACCCACAAAAGTTTGTAGCTCGTCAAGTTCCCCAACTGCCGGAATATCCTCCGGGTCCTAGGCATCTGGTAACTGTTGTCCCACTGCCATTACCCATCGGATCATGGTGGTATGGTGAATTCCTGTAACCCACTCTATACCTCGCTCATCCCATACCATTGACATACATTCTCAGACAGATTTGACGAGTATCATCACTGTATCCTGGTTGAATTTTGGGTAGGGATACAAACTGACGACCACAATTAACACAGATGTGGTTTTGCTTCCCACGTCTATGACCATTCTTACGAATATGAGTAGAATAGCAGTCTGGACATTCCTAGATTTGCTCCCTCAGTTATTCCTCTGTCAGACCATATCATTCATCCCGCACTCTATGCAACGCCAAAAAAATGGTATCAAAGCTATTCATTCTGTAGGTCGCCAATCTGACGGCTTCCCTAGCTGACTTCTAATAAATACCATCCCTATTTGTAGCAAACAGTTGTAAAATTGGTATCAGGTTTAACGAAGTCAGAAGTCAGAAGTTATTTTTGTAACGGGGATTTGAGCTTCGCTCCAAAAAGATTTCGCCAGTCAAGGCGGGGTTGCGCGACCCAATTATTTTGATAAACCTAACGTAAACCAAACCAGAAAAACCAGGTACTGAAGCGGAGATTAACAAACCGGATTTATGTAGACTGTAAACTCAGAAATTAAGAAAGAGAAACCAGGTTTCTACTAAAGTGAAATAATCAATTTTTATGGATAAACAAATTTGGATTGCGATGACATTTATTGCCTTTTTACTATTATTTACAGTAGTAGGCATTTATTCCGCAACCCAAAAACAAAACACAACAAATGATTACCTACTTGCTAGTAGAAATGTTAATCCCTGGTTGACAGCTTTATCAGCAATGGCAACAGGTCAGAGTGGATATTTATTCATTGGAGTAATTGGCTTTACCTACAAAGTTGGAGTTGCTTCCATTTGGATACCTGTTGCTTGGGCAATAGGAGACTATATTGCTTGGTGGCTGATATTCAAAAAGTTGAGATTAGTCTCTCAGCAAACTAATTCAGATACAGTTTCTTCATTCCTCGGTCAAGAAAACCTAGGACAAGGAAAAAATAACGGGCGCTCGATTACAATAATTTCAGCTCTAATTACTATTGCTTTTCTCGGTACTTATGCTTCAGCTCAACTCGTAGCAGCAAGCAAAGGACTAAATGCAATATTTGGCTGGAACTATCAATTAGGAGTGATCATTGGAGCTATAATTGTCGTTATATACTGTTTTTCAGGAGGAATTCGTGCCTCTATCTGGACTGACTCAGTGCAGGCAATTTTGATGATTGGCTCCTTATTGGTTTTGTGCGTAGTCGGATTGATTAACTGTGGTGGGTTTGGAGAACTTTGGGCAAAACTCAATGCAATTGACCCCAAACTAACAAATTGGATTCCGGCTAATTTGCCTTGGGGATTTTTCCCTTACTTTTTGGGATGGGTAGTGGCAGGGTTTGGCGCTGTCGGTCAGCCTCACATATTAGTACGAGCAATGGCAATTGACTCCGCAGAAAATGTAGCTTTGGCGCGCAATATCAAATTTGTCTGCGGTCAAATGAACTCTGCTACAGCATTCGGTGTTGGGTTAACTGCAAGAGCGTTGTTGCCAGATTTGATGACATCAAGTGACCCAGAATTGGCATTACCTTATCTATCTATGGAACTGTTACCAGCAGTGATGGTGGGGTTAATGTTAGCCGGATTATTTTCAGCTGCCATTTCCACAGCAGACTCTCAGATACTATCTTGTTCAGCTGCATTGAGCCAAGACTTGATTCCTAATACAGCTAATTCTTATAGAATGGCTAAAATTGCCACGTTAATTGTCACAGCTATTGTATTAGTAATAGCCCTAACAGGAGACAATAACGTATTCGCTTTAGTAATTTTCTCTTGGTCAATTTTAGCTTGCAGTTTAGGCCCGTTATTGGTATTGCGGGTTTGGCAAAAACCTATAAGTGTGCCAGTAGCGATCGCCATGATGATTATTGGTATTATTGTTTCCATAGCCTGGAATTTAGGACTTGGGTTATCTAGTGCTATTTATGAAGTGCTTCCCGGTATGGCTACAGGCTTTATTGTTTATGGAATTGTTCATTTTTTGATCGACTCTAGAGAGTTGAGTAAATAAAAAAATTGTACTACCTTGTATCAATTTGATCGAGACGGAACAAAGATGGATGCTCCAAATAAAGTATCACGACTACAACTCTTATCATTACCGATAGATTCGGTGGCTGCATTAATAGCTAGCATAACCTGTCTCTCTTTTTCACCAATTTTTATCCGTTTGAGTGAACTGGAAATAGGACCAAACGCTACAGCATTTAATCGTTTTTGGATTGCAGCTATTGGCTTTTGGCTAGTCAATAGTTTTTTAAATGTACCTCACCAAAAGCAAAACACTGAACTGAGAATACATAAAACTCTTTCGAGACCAGAAATAGGATTACTGATTGCAGATGGAATGCTTTTATCAATGGGTACAATATGTTGGACTTGGTCTTTAACCAATACCAGTGTTGCTAACTCTAGCATTATCCATAATTTGATTCCTATATTTACTATCTTAGGAGGGTGGCTAGTTTTTGGTAAATTCTTTGAGAATCGATTTATCCTGGGTACATTTGTTGCGATCGCAGGAGTAATGTTACTAGAAGTAAATGACCTGTTCTCATTGAATATTGGTCAGCAGCTAACAGGGGATTTTGCGGCTTTACTATCAGCAGTGTTTTTTGGAGTACACCCGTTAATTGCAGAGCAGCTCCGTACTAAGTTTAACGCTGTAACCATTATGACTTGGTCTTCAACAACAAGTTTTCTGTTGCTATTACCTGTTACTATATTTGCTCAAGAACAACTTTTTCCTAGTTCAGTAACTGGGTGGTTTTCAGTTATCGGTCTAGCCTTTGTTGGTCAAATGTTGGGTATAGGACTTTGGACTTATTGCCTGAAAAATTTATCTTCAGGGTTTGCTAGTCTAGTTGGGTTGCTTGCTCCTATTTTCAGTTCCCTGGAAGGTTGGGCAATTTTTTCAGAAAATATTGAACCATGGACTTGGGTAAGTTTCATGGTAATTTTATTTGGAATGTATTTGGCTATTTCTAGTAAGTTCGCTATTAAGTCTCAAGTCAATAACGTGCCGTTATAGTCCGTAAGATTTAACGGCACTCTACACCCCATGCTGTTAGCTGTTCCCTAATTTATTTTAACTAGCTATCAGCTTGAGCGCATTTCCTGACGGAATGCTCCGCAAACAGCTAACCTCCAAGGTCGGAACTGCGTTAACAGCTTTTTGGGCTTGGATTAAAATCCCCAGCAACTATTACGCTAGATGCTTGAGGAGGGGTTAAAATCCTCTTCTCAACGTCAAAAAAAATAATCCTACTGAGTGCTGACCAAAAAATAAGGTCTCAAGTCTCCCCTTTTAAGGGTATGAAAAAAATAAAGTTCAATATTTCAAGCCTCTGACTTTCCTAGGTCATGCTGCACAAATAGGCAGAGAGAGGTACTGATAACTGATAACTGATAACTGAAATTACCGCTTCTGTAACAACAACATTATCGATACTTAAACAAAATATGTCACCAAGTAATAGCACTTCAAAAAGTCAAGCTCCCACTAATTATCGCACTATTGGCATCATTGGTTGTGGCAATATTGGAGGGCGACAAGCAGCTAATTTTCTAGCCCATGGTTACTCAGTTTATGTCTACGACATTAATCCAGATCGAATGACAGAATTGCAGTCTTTGGGTGCCCATATTACCCATAGTTGTGCAGAAGTTGCAACTTGTTCAGAGATAATTTTTACCTCCTTGCCTACTCCAACAGATGTGATAACTGCTGTACTGGAGGGCGAACATAGTCTTAGTCAAGGATTGCGACCGGGGAGTATTTATATAGACCTTACCACAAATTCTCCCGAAACAATACTCAGATTGCATAAAGCCATGAAGGAACTGGGAGTTGAGATGTTAGATGCTCCCTTTAATGATTGTCCAGAAGGTGCTAAAAGTGAAACTGGCATGGGTTTAGCAGTTCTGGCGAGTAGTTCAAAGGCTACCTTTGAGCAAGTTGAACCCATTCTCAAACTAATGGCAGACCGCATTCTCTACTGTGGAGATATTGGTAAAGGAACTCAATGTAAACTGATTCACAATGCTGTTAATGCTGTGGCAGTTCAAGCAGTAGGTGAAGGAATTACCTTAGCTTTAGCAGAGGGAATTGAACTACAAACTATTTGGGATGCCTTACGCTTTGGTTCATTTGGTCAAAATGCTGGGGATATTCATGGTTTACCTCACTATTGGTTTTCACGACGCTGTGATGACCTATCTCAACAACCAGCTTTTACAGTCAAATTACTACATAAGGATTTACGAATTGCTCTGGCGATGGCGAGTCAACGCAATATATCTGTTCCTCAGTTAAGTTTGGCAGTCAAAGACTATGAGGAAGCAGAGCAACGAGGTTGGTCAGGTTATTCTACCACAAAGGTGCGTTGTTTGCAAGAGGAGAGAGCTGGAGTAATGGCTAAAGCTACTTTACCCGTAACCTCGAGTTCCACCCAACAATAGCCTTATGTAAGTAGGATTTGCTGAAAAAGTCTTTTTTAAGGAGTAGGGGAGCGGGGGAGTAGGGGAGATTTTTTTTGCCCAACTATGCGCTAAAAATGCTAACTTTTTGAGTATGAAGAGCTGAAAACCATGTACTTTTTCAATACCTAAAAAAGTTAAAACCTTTATCTGGTAATTATTTTAGATTTAATCAGCAAACCATAAGTATCAAATTAACAAATTAATACCGAGCAATTTAGTTATGAAATTAGGAAAAATTAGCCAAACTCAACCTTCATCCTTAAGCACAATGCCAGTATTACAAGTATTGCACCTTGCAGGTTCCCTTGTGTCTGACTTTTACTACAACTTATCAATAATCTACGCCAAAGAAGTAGTGCAACCAGTGGGTGTCAGTAGCTACTATGCAGTCGTAAATCCTGACAGTCTTTGGCAGTTAGGAACATCCTTAGATTCCTTGTCAGAAAAGATGTCTCTCCAGGATATGATTCCTCGACTACCTCAGATTGATGTAGTAGTTCCCCATATGTTCTGCTTTCCTGGAATGACCAGTTTCAGGGCTTTATTTGAGGATATTATTGGTATCCCTGTAGTTGGTTCGCCATCCCATTGCACAGCGTTAGCAACTAACAAAGCACAGACAAGGAGCATTGTTTCTGCATCTGATGTCCTGGTTGCTAAAGCACAACAATTACGCGCGGGAGATAAACTAACAATGCAGCCCCCCTTTGTCGTGAAACCAACCTCGGAAGACAATTCTTTGGGTGTGACATTGGTGTGGGATGAATCTCAGATAGAGGGAGCATTAAAAGTTGGGTTTGAACTAGACGAGACGTTGTTAGTTGAGGATTATATTCCTGGAAGGGAATTCCGTGTAGCTGTGGTTGAGGATGAAGGTAAGTTGTCCGTCTTGCCAATGATAGAGTATTTAGTCACGGAGGAACACCCTATTAGAACTGTACATGATAAGCTGGAGCTAAAATCAGACGGAACTCCTGGAAAACAACCTGAGAAACCAGAAGTGAAGCCAGTATGTCCAGCGAATGTCACACCAGAACTATTCAAGAAACTTGCGGATGCTGCTAAGAAGGCTCATGTTGCTTTGGGATGTCGTGATTACTCCTTGTATGACTTCCGAGTACACGCAGAAACCAATGAGCCATATCTACTCGAAGCAGGTTTATTTTGGTCTTTCGGCAAAATTAGCATGATTTCCCGGATGCTTCAAGCTGATGGGCAAAATTTAGAAGATGTGGCTTTGCAACTATGGAGTGCAGCAGCAGGGAGAACTCGTGTAGCTTGTAGTTCGTTGTTTAAATACAGCACATCACAGCAAGTAACAAAGGTTTAACGAAGTCAGAAGTCAGAAGTCAAAAGTCAGAAGTTAACCCACCCCTCGCCCCTCCCCCTCCCAGGAGCGGAAGTAGGGGATTTGAGCAACTCTCCAAAAATATTTCGCCTTAAAAGGCAGGGTTGCGCGACCCATATTATTTTGATAATACCATTTCTCATTTTATTGAGCAGAGGAGTGAGGGAGTGGGGAGTAGGGGAGTGGGTAGGGAAGCAATCTCAAGTCCTAGTTTTTCGTACCTCATGGGTAAGTCCTGTTCTAATTAGGACACTGGCTATTCAGCAGCCTTAATTTATCGTTATTATCATTCCCATTTGACTTAGCCTAGAAAAAAAAGATGAATGCTCAAGCAAAATTATTAAAGCTACAGTTTGTCTCATTTTTACCGATAGATTCCTTAGTTGCATTAACAGCTAGCATAATCTGTCTCTCTTTTTCACCCATTTTTATCCGTTTGAGCGAACTGGAAATAGGACCAAACGCTACAGCATTTAATCGTTTTTGGATAGCGGCTGTTGCCTTTTGGCTGCTAAATACTTTATTGACAGTACGCCACCGAGACCGAAATAAAGAAACTCCACTCCAACAACAGAAGCACCATCTAGTTAATAGGGCAAAGCTACTAATAATAGATGGTATTCTTATATCAGTAGGTTTAATGCTTTGGGCTTGGTCTTTAAATCAAACGAGTATTGCTAACTCTAGTATGATCCATAATCTGGTGCCAATATTTACCGTCTTAGGAGGGTGGCTAGCTTTAGGTCAAACTTTCGACAATCGATTTTTGATTGGTATGGTAGTTGCGATTTTTGGAGCAACTTTACTAGAAGCAAAAGAACTGTTATCATTGAGAATGAGCCAAGAACTATTGGGAAGTTTAGCAGCTTTGCTCTCAGCAGTGTTTTTTGGAATACATCCACTTGTCATTCAGCGACTCCGTAGTAATTTAAGCCCTGTCACTATTATGACTTGGTCTACAACAACAAGTTTTCTATTTATGTTACCTGTTGTTATGATTGCCGAAGAGCAACTTTTCCCAACTTCGATAAATGGGTGGCTTGCAGTCATTGCCCAAGCTCTCGTTAGTCAAATGCTTGCTATGGGACTTTGGGCTTATTGTCTCAAAAAGTTATCTGCTGGGTTTAGTAGCTTAGTGGCGTTGGTTATTCCGGCTCTCAGTGCGGTGGAAGGTTGGGCTATATTCTCAGAAAGCCTAAATTTTTTGACTGTGGTAAGTTTCTTTGTAATTTTATTTGGAATGTATTTGGCTATTTCTAGCACATCTGCTATCAAGTTGGAAAATGGCTGAAGGGGTTGGTGAAGCGCGTGTATGATATTAATTCTTTAGGAGTCAGGAGTCAGGAGTCATTTCAGTTATCAGTTGTCAGGAGGAAAGAGGATTTAGAAAGATTTTCTAATACCTGAAGATGAAACATTTTTTTATACCGAATTAAGCGGACATTATATTATACCAAATTGATAAATGTTTGCTACAAATAGCTAGGATATTTTTTAGGAGTCAGGAGTCAGGAGGACAGAGTCGTATGGGAATGGCTTTAATACCATTTTTTAGGGCGTAAATTATCTTTTTTGTCAAAGGGACAGCTCCTGTAAAGTATTTTTATCGCTCTTACTATTCGTAACATTCTTTTTTCAAATTGGTATTACTTGTTGAAAAGATCAGAAAAATATTAGCTAAATAAAGAGGAATCAAGTTTTGTTTACTTTACGATCGCTTTCTACCTCCCACATACAGCAAGCAAATTGGTTTCTGTATAAATTCAACCCTACAGGTCTAACAGACAAAGTGTCTGTAGCAGTTCGGATTAAATCACCTCTAGATATTCAAAGTGTAAAAGATACACTACAAGTATTAATTGAACGTCACTCTATTCTCCGCAGTATCTATTACGAACAAGATGGAAAAATAGTTCAACAAATTCGGGAAAATGTCGATATTAATTTTGAACAAATTTCTGCTTCATCTTGGAGCGACGAGGAATTAGAAGGGCAGTTATCTGACTCGAACAAACGTCCTTTTGACTTGGAAAATAGTGGGGTATTTCGTGCTTGTTTATTTAAACGTTAGGTAACAGAGAATATTTTGTTATTGACTGTTCATCAAATAGCAGGAGATTGGGAGTCTTGATTAATATTAGTGAATGAATTTGTGGCTCTCTATGAATCAAAAATTAATGATGAATCTCTAGATTTACCCATACTAAATAAATCTTATGAAGATTATATTCAGAAAGAATTAGACTTGCTCAATAGTTCAGAAGGAAAACAATTGGGTGATTATTGGTTGCAGAGGTTAGCTGATGAATTACCAGTGTTAGAATTACCAACAAATTCTCCTCGTCCAACCATTAGAACTTATAATGGAAAATCAATAAGGCTTACCATAAATTTACAATTAAGTCAACAAATTCAACAACTTGCAAAAACAGAAGCACTCAAGGTCGAAGAGATACTATTAGCAGTATTTAAAGTCCTGCTTTACCGCTACACAGGAGAAGAATATTTACTGGTAGGTTTATTACAAAAACGAGAAAATCAACCATTATTCCCTGGAGTGATTGGCAATTTTACTAATGTTACGGTTATCAGAAACTCTATTTCAGGGAATCTCAAGTTTACAGATTTTTTGACTCAAGTCAGTAAAAAAGTATTTGAAACAGAAAGCTACAAAGATTATCCATTTGCTCTACTTGTACAACAACTCAAATTATCTAATCTGAGTTATCCTCCTATCTGTCAAACAGCATTTGGTTATTACAAGTTCAAGAAGTTATTTAATGCCAAAGAATTAGAATTAGAATATTATCAACTTCCACAACAAAAGGTAGATTTTGAACTCAGTTTAGAAGCTATTCAGTTAGAGGAATCTCTCTGGGTTGATTGGAAATACAATAGTGATGTATTAGCAGCAGAAACTGTTACTCAAATTGCCGAACATTTCCAGAATTTACTAACAGCAATTGTAGAAAATCCTCAGACAGAAGTAGATAAGTTACCGATACTGAGTGATAGGGAAAAACAGCAAATATTAGTGGAATGGAACGATACAAAAGTAGATTATCCTCAAGGCAAATGTATCCATGAATTATTTGAGGCACAAGTAGAAAAAACACCCGATGCAGTGGCAGTAGTTTTTGCAGGAGAAAAGCTGACTTATTCAGAGTTGAATGCCAAAGCTAATCAACTAGCTCGCTACTTACAAAAGTTGGGAGTGAAACCAGAAAAACACATGGGAATATGTGTAGAACCTTCTTTGGAAATGGTCGTAGGTATATTAGGAATTCTCAAAGCAGGAGGAGCTTATGTCCCCCTAGATTCCAGCTATCCCTCAGAACGTTTAGCTTATATGCTTTCTGATGCACAAGTATCAGTATTGGTGACTCAGGAATCATTAGTGACATCTTTGCCCAAACATCAAGCACAGGTTGTTTGCTTAGATAAAGATTGGGAGGCGATCGCTCAATTGCCTACAGAAAATTTGGCAAAAGTGGCTAAACCCGAAAATCTAGGCTACATCATCTATACATCCGGTTCCACAGGTAAACCCAAAGGAGTTGCTATGAGTCAACGCGCTCTGGTTAACCTAATTATGTGGCAGCAGCAGGAAGCAATTATTGGTCAAGGTGCAAAAACATTACAATTTGCTCCCATCAGTTTCGACGTATCTTTCCAAGAAATTTTTTCAACCTTATATTCTGGGGGTACTTTAGTTTTAGTTTCTCCAGAAGTCAGGCGCGATAGTTTTGCTTTGATGCAATTTATGATTGATAACAAAGTAGATAAACTATTTGTACCCTTTGTCGCCTTGCAACAGTTAGCTACAGTTGCTGCTCAATGTCAAATTTTACCACAACTGCGTGAAATTGTCACAGCAGGCGAACAGTTACAGATGACTCCAGACTTAATTGAGTTCATGAAACGACTGCCCAACTGTAGGTTGCAAAATCAATACGGGCCGTCGGAAAGTCATGTAGTTTCTGCTTACACTTTACAAGGATCTGCGGTAAATTGGCCAGCACTTCCTCCCATTGGTCGCCCTATTGCTAACAATCAACTTTATATTTTCGATAGAAATTTAGAACCAGTTCCCATCGGTGTTCCCGGAGAACTATATATTGGAGGAGTAGGTGTAGCAAATGGTTATCTGAACCGCCCAGATTTAACAGCAGAAAGATTTATTAATATCCCCCTTCCGTCCCCCTTGGAAAGGGGGAGACTAGAAAAAATCCCCCTTCCGTCGGGCGGTCATGTATTTTATTACCAGGAATTATCCCATTATTTAGGTAATAATCAGCCTTTTTATGGTTTACAAGCTCAAGGATTTAATGAAGGAGAAAAAATCTTCACAAATGTGGAAGATATGGCTGAATTTTATATCAAAACTATGCAAGAATTTCAACCTGAAGGACCTTATCAAATTGGTGGTTGGTCTTTTGGGGGAGTTGTTGCTTTTGAAATGGCACAACAGTTAGTTCAGCAGGGACAAGAAGTTAGTTTATTGGCTTTATTAGATCCTTGGGTTCCCATCTTATTAGACCCTAATAAGAAAATTGATAATTTGTACATGAAGGGTGTATTAAGTCGTTATTTTGGAGGAATGTTTGGTATAACTAATTTAGTTAGGGAGGATGAATTAATTGGGCTAAGTTCAGAGGAACAAATAGAGTTTATTATTGATAAAGCGGAAAAATTAGAGTTATTTCCCCAGGAAGCGACTCGCGAACAAAATCGGCGGTTTATTGATGTAATTATTGGCACTTTGAAGGCAACTTATAGTTATAAACGTCGGCCTTATCCGGGAAAAGTAACAGTCTTTCGTGCGGAAGAAAAACATCCTCATGGCATAGATCCTCAATTGGTTTGGGTAGAAATGTATGCTATTTTAGATGTAGTTGATATGGAGGTAGTTATGGTTCCTGGCAATCATTTTACATTTATAAAGGAAGCAAATAATAAAGTATTAGCAGAACGTTTGAGTGAATATTTGAAGTAGTGCAATAATGAATAATTGATAATGGATAATTGATAATTACTTCTCCCTAAAACGGATAGGATTGAATAAAAGGAAAATTTTTTTCTTGTTTCTCCTTTAAAGGAGAGGCTTTAAACCTTAATTATTCGGTAAGTATTCAGCAGTTAGCTACCAGCTATCAGTTATAGCAATTTGCAATTATGTTGTCATATTTTATCGTAGGGATTTGGTCACCAAACCCAAGTTAAAATAGGTAATATTCAGCAGTTAGCTATTACCACCCAAGTTAAGATGGGGTTTGAAAACTAAACCCCTACAGTTATTTTCACAAATCATTTCATATTGCCATATCATGTTTAGTTGAATAATTAACTTTGGTGAAAGGAAGGCATAAATTTTTTTGTCATTCTTACAACTAATAACTAGGATTTGCTGAAAAAGTCTTATGGGTGAGGGTAGGAGACAGGAGATAGGAGAAATGGCTTGGGAGCGAGGAGGTAGGAGTAAAAATTGTAAGAATGATTTTTCTGCCCAACTATGCGCCTAAAATACGAGCCATGCATGAACTTCAAGAATTTAGAATGCGCGAATGCGCGAATTACCTCTCCTTGAAAAGAAGAGGATTGACTAATCATGAAAATTTTTATTTATTATCCCATTAAAAGGGGAGGTTTTAAACCACAATTTTTCGGTAAATAGCTGAAAACCAGGCACTTTTGAAAGGCCCCAAAAAGGCACTTACTTTTATCTGTAAATGCTTTTAGATTTAATCAGCAAGCCCTAACTAACAACTGATAACTGATAACTGAAAAAACCATGCCTTAGTAGGGGAGTAGGGGAGATGGAGAACTTGAGAAATATTTGGTAATGGTTGAAGATGGAACATTTTTTTATAGCGAATTAAACGGATTTGATATTAGACTTGTCGCGAAATAAAACCTTAAAGTGAAATGGGAAAATTCTGGTTTTCACTGATTAAATTATCCTGCCATTAAGTAGAAATTCCAGAGTCCAGCCGCAGTGAACATGAAGCGATCGTCGCGCATCTTTAATGTGATTTCGATACAATCCTCTCGCTGCATTATATCTCTTCACGCCAGATATTGTATGTTCACATTTGACGCGATCGCTACTTTTCTCTCTATTGAAAAGTTTTTGTTCCTCAGTTAATTCCTTTCCTTTAGGTTTTTTCGTGGGTCGGCTTGATGTTGACGAATTCCTTCTGTAATCCCTGGAAACCCAAATCTACATGAATTTTCACTTCCAAAAAGCACAAAATCTACCAATTTTTCGCGCGTCCAACTGCCGAATGCCCATGAACCTTGCCCTCTCTTGCTTTTGATAGGACGAGGACCCTTTTATCTGAGTCTGTCATTATCAGATGTTGACTCGTATGGCACTTTTTTTTACCTGAGTAATGATTTTTCTGCTTTTGCTGGTCTTTTGGACGCTGGATTGGCCGTTCCGTACCATCAATCATCACTTCTTTGGCAGATGGAAACCTGCCAATGAATTCTTCAATGCTTTGTAACTTACGTTCTGGTAAGGCCATTTTTTTCCCGAAAGCACTCTAAGGGCAACGGTTGTAGTCTTAACATCCAATAGTGTGCTCGGCTGCGGTGTAAGTCAAACAATATTCCTGCCACATCAAAGGTAGGGTAACACTTGAAGTAGAACAAGATCAAAAATAGCTTGTCTTTGGCCTCTAACAACCGCGCTTTTCTCCCTCCTCCTAAAGCTCGAACTCTAGGTTTTTGGCAAAAGAGCGATCGCTTCCGAGTCAAGTTGGACACAAAAAGCTTGTAATAATTCATCGAATGCCTTACGGTTTAGTCCAGTCAATGCCCTTAAGAGGCGGTCTTCTTTTAGCACCCGATTAAGATCTAACATTGTCCCATCTCAAACACCCTATTAACTTTACTTTACCTTATAAAGCGACAAGTCTATTAAATACCCGTTACAAAAATAACTTCTGTACGGGCACCTGCGGAGTATGCGAAGCAAACGGCGGTTCGCCCCTACTTGGGGACTTCTGACTTCGTTAATCCTGTTCCCTATGCATGGAGGAGATGTCTAATGGAACAAATAAGTTTAAGTAGGGTTTGCTGATTAAATCTCAAAGGACTTCTAAATAAAGGTTTTAGCCTTTTTGGGGCCTTTAAAAGGCTTTATCACGTCTAAAACGCTCAAAAAGTTAGTATTTTAGGCGCATAGTTGTGCAGAAAAATCATTCTTACAAAACTTAGCTCCTACCTCCTCGCTCATTCCCCGTTCCTCTGCTAGAATGATTGATATTCTGTTTTTTTTAGTCAAAGTCTAAACTAATTTTTGGCAATATCATTCCATAATGTGCAACCCCTTATTATCCAAATATAAGCGTATCTGAACTAAAATATCCGACAATTAAAATGAGAGTTGTTTAAGTTTTTATGGAATTAAATAGAATCAGCAAAGCTAGGCGATCGCTTAAAAAATTATAGCGCCATTCGGAGCTTTGCTGAGGCAATCGCCTAAATTAGTAGGCGCTATATGTAGTGCCTTTGCGTAAGTCCTGTTTATTTTTGATTTTTGGAGATGTCTATTGGATATCGATGATTATTGAATTTATACAGTTATATAGAATCCGGTTATATATTAGAGTTGTCCCTAAATAGAGGGAAAAAATCGCTCCAACCTAGACAGAGCAATAATTCCAATTATTTTGACCCGCTAATAGCTACAATCTTTACAGAACAAGGCTTTTGGGGATTTTTTTTAAGTTATAAAGCGACAAGTCTATTATATGTTTATAATTCTACAATTACTTCAATCTCCCCCACTCCCCTACTCCCCACCCCCAAATATATGATAAGTATTCAACCGGACATGATATTACAGGTCTAATCATTCAAGCCTAAATGTTGGCGTAGAGAATGGCGCATAATATCAACTGGTACAGACTTTTGCAACCATAATTCCAAAGCTACAGCTCCTTGTTGAACCAACATTTCTAATCCATCAATAGCGATCGCTCCCCTAACCAGGGCTTGCTGAAGAAATTTAGTAGGGTTAGGAATATAGATTAAATCATAGACTATTGCTCCTGGTGATAATAGATCGAACACTTTCTCATCTATTGGAGACTGCTCAATATTAGGATACATTCCAATCGGAGTAGTATTCACTAGCAAATCTGCTTGTGAAACTAATCTTGACATTTCATTCCACTTATGTATTTTTAAATTTACTGGTAAAGGAGAATTAATCCAACTTTGCCTAAAAGCAGCTAACTTTTCTTGAGACCGACCAATAACATTAATTTCTGCACAACCCAATTGAGCACAACCAGCCACTACTGCGCGAGATGCACCACCATTACCTAAAATCAATGCTACCTTTTGATGCCAATCCCAATTATAAGTTTTTAGTGGAGAAAGAAATCCTTCCACATCTGTATTTGCTCCCTCCCATCCTTTATCTGTTTGATAAACAGTATTAACTGCCCCCACTGCTTGAGCAAGGTCTGAAACTTTTGACAAAAGTGGTAATATTGTTTGTTTGTGGGGAATAGTAATATTAAAACCCTGAATGCCAATAGCAGAAAACCCAGCAATAGCTGTTTTTAAATTTTCTGGTTTAATTGGAAAAGGTAGGTAAACATAATCTATTAAGTTTTGTTGATTATTTATTGCTTTAATTGCAGCATTGTGCATTACTGGAGACAAAGAATGTTCAACCGGATAGCCCATGACTCCTAATAATTTTGTTTTACCTGTAATCATTATGATAAATATTAAGTAAAAATTGCTATAATATATTTTATACGAATTAAACAATCAAAACTATAGTGCTATAGTAAAAATGACTATTATCGGAACTAGAGAAGCAGCTTTTTTATTAGGTATTTGTTGTCAACGCGTCAGAGTTTTACTTTCTCAAGGTAGAATTAAAGGCGCTTATAAACACAAGGGATTTTGGCGAATTCCTCTTTATGGCCAAATGCCTGTTGTTATACCAGGGACTAGAGGTCCTAAAGGTATGTGGTATCATCGACAGCGACAGAAGCCGACCATGATCCATGTTAATCAGCAAAAAATTCAAGCAAATCGCAAAAAAATAAATAAAAATCCTCAAATAGCGCTAGACCAATTGAAACCAGTAATCGCTTTGAAGCAGGGAAAAGGTAACTATTTAGGTTTTCAGTTAGAAATTCAGGGTCCTTGTCGTATAGTTTATCGACCACTAAATCCAGCAAGTTGTGGCGCTCACTTGTGGATAGATACCTTTGAGCCAGTGCAGTTTGTAGATACTCAATTTAAACCTGTGATGGCAAAACGAGCCTATAAATATGTTTAATAAGTTTTTCAAAATTTAAACTAAATATATTAGAGTTGTTACTAAATAGGGTTTGCTGAAAAAGTCTGATAGTGATGATAGGCAGCAGGCAACAGGCAACAGGCAACAGTTTAGACTATCTGCTACGGCCAAATTTTCTGATAGTCAGGGGAAAAATATTAGCATTTTTAGACATAATTGAGCCAAAAACCTTGTACTTTTTCAGCAATATTTAACCCTGGAAGCCTTTAGAGATATTGATTACAATTTTATTCAGCAAGCCCTAAATAGAGGGAAAAAAATCGCTACAACCTAGACAGATCAATAATTCTAAGCCTTTTTTTCATCAATAGCTACAATCCTTACAGAACAAGGTTTTTGGGAGTTTTTTAAGTTATAAAGCGACAAGTCTATTAGATATCTTCTAAGTTTGTCGTACCCCGTGGAGTCGCACCGCTGCTGCCTTTTCCCTACTCTCAATAAATAAGAAAAAAATACGCCTGAGTCATGTCAGACGTATTAATAATATTAATAATTTTCTAAAGTAGCCTGTTAAGTTTTAGACAGCATTTTCCTCGACATTTATAGACAATTGTGGACAAAATGTATAGGTATAACCACCTTTTTTATGTACAACTTTTAATTAGACATTGTGGTGTCTATTCCTTTTCAGTAAAGTGTTCCTCGATCATGTTGGCTAGGCTTGTTCATACTCTAAACACTATCGGTACTAAACCTACTTCCGATTGGCGCTATTAAAGACTGTCCTTAATTTAGAGCGACCAGCATATATGCTGGAGTTCACATATTGTGGTCGTGACCTACCAACGTAGTCACTTCAGACTCGATCTGCAACCTTTGAGAGACAACCTTAGAAATGTCCTTTCTTTGGCTAGGTTTTTCAAAGGTATTATTCTAAAGCACTAGCACCACCCACAACTTCCAGAATTTCTTGAGTAATAGCAGCTTGCCGAGCTTTGTTATAGGAAAGAGTTAATGTACCAACTAATTCACTAGCATTATCGCTAGCATTACTCATTGCTGTCATCCGAGATGCTAACTCACTAGCAGATGATTCTTGCCACGCCCTCAATAACTGGTTAGTTAAAAATAATGGCAAGAGAGCTTCTAAAATTTGAGTTGGGTCTTGCTCAAAAATCATATCGCGGGGAAAGCTTTTAGTAGGTGTTGTTACTTTGTCCCGTGATACTTCAAAGTGACCACCTTTAGTAGTTAAACGGAAGATTTCATCATCTTGAACTTCTAAACCTTGAGGATCCAGAGGTAAGAGAGTTTGAATCACAGGTTGAGAGCTAATTAGTGAAATAAATTTGGTATAAACCAACTCTACTCTATCTACTGTTCCTGAGAGAAAATCAGCAAGTACTTCATCAGTAACTGCTGAAGCATCATCAGCTGTAGGAATTTTTTCAGGATTATCATAAGTGTTTAAAATTGGAGCTTCCCGACGTTGGAAATATTGAATTGCTTTACGTCCAATCAATAAATATTTATAATCAACTCCTTGCTCAGTGAGTTCACTTGCTCTGATTTCTGCGCGTTTAATGATGCTGCTGTTATAGCTACCACATAAACCACGATTTCCAGAAATTACTAATAACCCTACTGTTTTAACTTCCCTCTGTTTTAGTAGGGGTAAATCTACACTTTCAAATTGTAAACGTTCGGCAAGTCCGTATAAAACTTGGGCAAGGCGGTCGGCAAAAGGCCGAGTATTAATTACTTGTTCTTGGGCACGACGTACTTTAGCAGCGGCCACTAGGCGCATTGCTTCTGTAATTTTTTTAGTGTTTTTGACCGAGTTGATGCGATCGCGAATAGCTTTTAAATTAGGCATGATTTTGTGTAGGAAGAAGTAAGAAGTAACAAGGAAGAAATAAAGAAGGGAAATTTTAATTTATTCTCAACTAAGTCAACTAGATTAAACTTTCTCATATCTGTCTATCTAGTTACTTTCAACCTTTTTTTTCAATAAATCTATAGAGATTCGCCTTTGACATCCTCCCGACGCTGCTCTAACGAGACAGCCAGGGATTCCCTAGCATCACTGTTAGGGACTTTCTGTTTCTTAGCACCCGCCTTCCGAGATTTACTCCCAGAAGGTCTTACAGTCGCTCCACAGACTGACACTGCGAGTCCCGCAGCCTTCTTGGTGGGCGTTCCCTCTCTTGGTCAGCATTCCGCAAGCGAGCTGGCGTCGTCGCGGGGTCTGACCGCTTGCGTCTATCGCCGACGCGGGTTCCCATCCGCAAAATGTTTATCGAAGCGTTTATGTCCCTGTCATGGTGACTACCACACTCTGGACAATCCCACTCTCTAATGTTTAATGGTAATTTTTCTACTGTGTGCCCACAACTAGAGCAACGTTATCTAACTAATAATTAGGGCATTGCATAATTGCAGGATGATTTTATCAGAGAGGATCAACTATAATCCCCGTGCCTCCGTGTCCCCCTGTCCCCGTGTCCGCCTTAATTATCCCAGTATTTAGCAACGCCATAATTAGTGGCTAGTTGCTTTTGAGCATTAACAACTAACCACTAAATGTTAATACTTAAAAGTAACTAATTTAAGCAGATACCAAGAATGTTTGCTTATACTCAGTAATACCTTCTTTTAAGACAGTTTGAGCTTCATCAGTCAGTACCTTTTCAGTACCGATAATTTCACCGAACTTGGGCTTACTGTTGTTCAAGTAATCCAGTAAACCAGAAATAAATTTAGTCACCTTCTCAAGAGGGATATCATCCAAGTAACCATTAATACCAGAATAAATCACTGCTACTTGTTCGGGAAGAGAGCGAGGTGAGTTTTGAGATTGTTTCAAAATCTCCCGCAAGCGCTGACCTCTTGCCAGTTGGTTTTGGGTAGCTTTATCCAAGTCTGAGGCAAATTGAGAGAACGCTTCTAATTCAGCAAACTGTGCTAGCTCTAGCTTAATCTTACCAGCAACTTTTTTCATAGCCTTGGTCTGAGCAGCCGAACCTACCCTCGACACAGAAACACCTGCGTTTACTGCTGGGCGGAAACCTGCGTTGAATAGGTCACTGGAGAGGAAGATTTGACCATCCGTAATAGAGATAACGTTGGTAGGAATATAGGCCGAAACGTCACCAGCTTGAGTTTCAATAATTGGTAGAGCAGTCATACTGCCTCCACCTAAATCATCATTGAGTTTAGCAGCTCTTTCTAAGAGACGGGAGTGGAGATAGAATACATCTCCTGGATATGCTTCACGACCTGGTGGACGACGCAGTAGCAAAGATACCTGGCGATAAGCTTGAGCTTGCTTGGAAAGGTCATCATAGATTACCAGAGTTGCTTTGCCTTTATACATAAAGTATTCAGCAATAGTAGCACCAGTATAAGGAGCCAAGTATTGGAGAGTTGCAGGGTCACTGGCATTAGCAGCTACTACAACGGTGTAATCCATTGCACCTTTTTCTTCAAGGGTACTTACTACCTGAACTACAGTAGAAGCTTTTTGACCAATAGCCACATATACACAGATAACATCTTCACCTTTTTGGTTAATGATAGTATCGATGGCGATCGCTGTTTTACCTGTTTGTCTGTCACCAATAATCAATTCCCGTTGACCTCTACCTATGGGAATCATCGAGTCTATAGCGGTGATACCTGTTTGCATAGGTTCACAAACAGAACGGCGTTCGATAATTCCTGGAGCAGGAGATTCAATCAGACGACTGTCATCGGTTTGAATATCTCCCTTACCATCAACAGCTCGACCGAGACCATCTACCACCCGGCCAACCATGGCCTCTCCTACTGGCACTTGAGCAATTCTACCTGTGGCAGTTACGGCAGACCCTTCTTGAATTTCCCGGCCTTCACCCATCAATACTGCCGCTACGTTATCTTCTTCTAAGTTTTGGGCAATACCTACTGTACCATCTGAGAACTCTACCAGTTCTCCTGCCATTACCTTGTCTAGGCCATAAATCCTGGCAATACCGTCACCCACTTGTAGAACAGTACCAACGTTAGATACTTTGACATCTTGGTCGTACTGTTCTATTTGGTCGCGAATAATTTGGCTAATTTCGTCAGGTCTGATTGATACCATTTTTCTTTTTTATTGTCCAGTCTTTATTACAAAAAATGAGTTAATTATGCTTTGAGGCTATTGCCAATTCGGCGTAGTTGTCCTTGCAGACTAGAGTCAATTATCTGAGAGCCTATTTTGATAATGACACCACCGAGTAAGCTGGGGTCGATTTTGGTTTCAATATCTACATCCCTCGCATCAGTCATTGATTTGACTCGTTCGCGGACTGTATTTTTTTGGTCTTCGTTTAATTCTACTGTGGAGGTCACTTCTGCTAGAACAGTTTGATTTAGTTCTCGCAATAGTGCTAGGTATTTTTTCCCTATCTCTTCTAGAAAAATAATCCGACCTCTATCAACTAGCAGCATTAAAAAATTACGCATATAGGGATCGGCTTCATCACCCATCATGCGTTGCAGCACTGCTTTTTTGTCTTCCGGTTTAATAATTGGATTTCCCATAAATTGCTTCAATTCTGGGGATTCATCCATAATATTGAGCAGAGAACGTATATCTTCCCCAAACCTCTCGGCAAGGTCTTTTGATTTAGCCAAGGACATTAGAGCTGCTGCGTAGGGTTCTACAATTTCACCAGCAATTACAGTCATGATTGACCTCCTAATAACCCCAGACTACGATCTATTAATTGTTGCTGGGCATTCTCATCTAAAGTTTCTTTGAGGCGAGATTCTACTTGTGCCAATGCTTTAGATGCTACAATTGAGCGCAGTTGGGCAATTGCTTTATCTCTTTCCGAGTCCATCTCTTGGCTAGCAGTAGCTTTCATCCGCTCAATATCTTGTTCTGCCTGTTGCTCAATTTTTTGCTTGACTTCCTGTGCTCTTGTTTCAGCAGTGGCTAGAATTTTTTCGGCCTCTACTTGAGCTTGGGTCAACTTTTGTTGTTGAGCTGCTAGAGCTGATGCTGCTTCTTGTTGACGTTTTTCTGCTTCTTTGATTGCTTGTTCAATAGTGGCGCGTCTTTCACTAAGAATTTTCCCAATAAAGCCTCGCCCAAAATAAATTAAAACTACAATCAAAATTCCTAAATTAATTAGGTTAGTATCTAAAAGATCCAGGTTTAAACCAAAACCTTCTTCAGCGCTAGCTTCTGTGGCTAGCCATAAAACATTTACCATGATATCCTGTGATAGTTAGCCTTAAATTATCTTGTTGGATGCTGAGTGTTATTATCAATAGCTCAACTTTTCAACCTGGAATTTTCTGTGGCTATCTGACCAATTCTGGTCCTAATAGTTTTTCTAGAATTTGGCGGCTCAAAGAGTCTACCTGTTCTTCTAACTGTTGCAAAGCTGCTTGCTTTTGCTCTTCTATTTCTTGAGCTGCTTGTTCTCTTTTGGCTTGTGCTTCTTGTTGAGCTTTAGCCACTTTTTCGGCTACTATTTTCTGAGCTGTCGCTTGAGCTTCAGTAATAATTGCTTGAGATTTTTTACGAGTTTCTGCTAGGTCTTGCTCGTATTGTTCAGCTAATTTTTTTGTCTTTGCCAAACCCTCTTGTGCTTTGATTTGATTGTCGCGGATATAATCTGCACGAGAATCTATAGCTTTACCCAGTGGTTTGTAAAAAATTTTATCCAAGACAAAAGCCAGAATCAGAAACTGAATTGCCATTAAGGGTAGAGTTGCATTAATGTCAAACAAACCACCCTTTTCTGCTACTTCTTCAACGGCTAGTAATATTGTCCAATTTATCATTTTCTCTAATTTTTAGGTGGTTCCCAATAGTTTAGGTTGGGTTTAACTAGCCATCAGCTATCAGCTATCAGCCTAAAAATTTGCCCATATAATTTAGGCATCTGTTTGCGTAGCATTCCTCCAGGAAAAGCTTGGGTAAAACATCCCCGACTTCTATCTAGCTTTTCGCTTAATTTTAGGGGTTGCTTTAAATCCCCTTTCCATTCGGAATTCTCTGCAAATGCGCAAAGCTGACTGCTAATTGCTGAACTGCTGAATGCTTTTTAAAGATTTTAGATTTTCGATATCCAAAATCAAAAATCTAAAATCCCTATTTTCTATAATTAGGGTTGTTTATGCAAAGGGGTTGGCAAATAGCAACACCAGTGATACCACCAAACCGTAAATTGTTAAAGCTTCCATAAATGCCAAACTCAACAATAATGTGCCTCGAATTTTTCCTTCTGCTTCTGGTTGACGGGCAATACCTTCTACAGCTTGACCTGCTGCATTTCCTTGACCAATTCCAGGACCAATCGCACCTAAACCTACAGCTAAGGCAGCAGCAACGACGGAAGCAGCAGCAATCAATGGATCCATAATAATTTTCTTTCCTTTTTTAACCTAAAGTACAAACTTGACGATTAACTAGAACTATATTGATTACACTTTTGCGTAATCAACTACATACACAATTGTCACTTTTTTCGATGAACTGATGTGATGATTGAAGTGAAATATGAAACTCAATAAGTTCAAGTTTCATGCTTTTATCTCACATCACTCGTCAACTCTGAAGTTTACTTGTTTTGTTGTCTTGAGGGACTTATTGCTCTACCATTTCCAGTTTCCGTGAATCTGGCGATAATTCATCCCACTAACAGCTTAGAATACCAGACTTTGAGTTACTTTTAAGCAAATTTTTTTTCTACTACTTACCTAACTCTTAATCGTGATGTTCTGCGCCGTGTTCTTCTAACGCTTCTCCGATGTAGTTAGCAGCTAGAGTTGCAAAAATCAATGCCTGAATAGCACTTAAAAATAGACCCAAAACCATTAGTGGTAGAGGAATAAATAGAGGTACTAGCAGAACTAGCACTCCCACAACCAATTCATCAGCAAGAATATTACCAAATAAACGGAAGCTTAGGGACAAAGGCTTGGTAAAATCTTCTATGATCTTAAAGGGGACCATAAATGGTACTGGTTCAGCATAGCCCGCAAAATATCCTAAGCCTTTTTTGCTGATACCTGCATAAAAATATGCTATGGAAGTCAGTAGTGCCAATGCCACTGTTGTATTAATGTCACTTGTGGGGGCAGCAAGTTCTCCCGCAGGTAGTTCTATTACTTTCCATGGTACTAGCGCTCCTGACCAATTTGACACAAATATAAATAGGAACAAAGTACCAACAAATGGTACCCAAGGGCGATAATCTTTTTCACCAATCTGGTCTTTAGTTAGGCTGCGTATAAATTCTAGGATGTACTCCATGAAATTTTGCATCCCACTAGGAATTCGCTGCACATTGAGTGTTGCTGTTAAAGCAGCCAAGACTATCAGGGCAATTACAAACCAGGATGTGAGTAAAATTTGCCCATGTATTTTGAGGCTGCCTAGCTCCCAGTAAAAATGCTGGCCAACTTCTAGTTCAGCCAGAGGTAAATAGTTAATAGTATGCAAAATATCTAGCATTTTGATTCTCAGACTTCCCGATTTATATCAAGTGGATTTTTCAAGAATTAGAATTTGCTTCAATTGTTATGAGTTTGGCATCAAGGATGTTCGCACTACATATATTATTAGTGCTGCTTTGTAAGTCAGAAACCCAAGGAAAATCGGCAAAATTTTGAGCTGATTCAACTGAGTTGCTAATATCATCAGCCCGACAAATATTGCTAACCTTGTTTTACCTACACTTCTTTTATCCCCGCCAATACTCTCAACTTCTTTAGCTAACATTCTTAAGTAAACCACACTTGTAGTTGCTCCTATCAAATAATTAAGAGCAATGTTTAGGGAGTAAAAAACCCAGACAAAGATAAATATTATACCTGTAATTGTCAAGGTGATTACATATAATTCCTGCTGCAGTTTGTAATACTCTTGCATTGAAGTGTTTGGTTCTGCCCCTGCAGTTTCAACTTCTGGAGTATTACTATCGTCAACAGTTATGGTTTCTGGTGATGTATCAGATGTATTCACAAAAATTTAGATACTAATCACAAGTGGTAGGCTTTTTCTATATGCCAATAGTCATCATACCATGTTGGAGCAAGCATACCCAGAAGTCAAAAGTTAAAATTTAGAGGCCAGAAGTCGCAGGAGTCAGGAGTCAGGAGTCAGGAGTCAGGAGTCAGGAGTCAGGAGTCAGGAGGAAAAAAGAAGGAAGAGAAGAAGAAAGTTTTTTATCACTAATTATCCGGACATGATATAATATTATGTCTCTTTGAATACCCACAATAAAAAATTGAGGCAATAGGGAACAGAGAGAAATTGATCGGGAAAAAGATTTTGATTATGGCTAATTAATAAGACTTGATATAACCTAAATTCCGCACTTCAAAACGTAGTACAAAGGCAGAGGGCAGAAGGCAGAGGGCAGAAGGCAGAAGGGAATATTGGTTCAAAGATATAAGGTTTTTTATAACTGATTCATGGTAAAAATAGCTCCAAGTAGCTCACAACCCTCACTATTTTGCAACACAGCCCGTAAGAATGCCTTGAAGTAGGGCTTGCTAATTAGGGTTTGCTGATTAATCCTAAAAGTATTGAAAGATAAAGGTTTTAGGGTTTTAGAGTTGAAAAAAGTACCAACTTTTTGGTGGAAAAAGCTCATGCATGCTAGTATTTTGGGATGATTATGGCAGAAAAATTGAGAGGCAATTCTTAACTCCTACCTCCTCACTAATTCCCATAACTCCTGTCTCCTGTCTCCTGTCTCCTACAAAGAGCAAAAAGACTTTCCATACGCAAACCCTAATTAAATATCAAAGCATTGAAATATAAAGATTTTAGCCTTTTTGGGGCCTTTAAAAAGTGTGCCTATTTCAGTCTAAAACGTTCAAAAAGTTAGTATTTTAGGCTCATAGTTGGGCAGAAAAATCATTCTTACAATTCTTACTCCTACCTCCTCGCTCATTCCCCGTTCCTCCTGTCTTCCCATCCTGGGAGGGGGAGGGGCGAGGGGTGGGTTGTCTCCTACCCCTACTAAAAGACTTTTTCAACAAACCCGAAGCAGTTCTATCAAATTCATTAGAAATTCTTGCATTGTTTCTGTCTTGAAGCAATCTGTGTTGTAATCCAGATCAAAATGAAGGCGATCGAGTTCAGGGATGACATTCAGGCCCATTGCATATCGTGCGGAAGTTACTGGCTGAGGAATAATCTGAGTTTGCAGATCGACTAAATCAAGGTTCATCGGGATGTCAAGGTTAAAAGTAACTTGCATGAGGTTTTGCTGTTGTTCCTGGGGAAATTGGCCTAAGATTCTGGCTAAGGGCACATTTTGATGCTTGAATGCTTTGCTAATGGCAGCTTTGGTTCGTTCTACTTGCTTGTTCCAGGTTAAGTTCTCATCAGTTTTCAGGTAGATGGGAATGAAATGTGAACAGTAGCCCACTAAATGTTCGGCCAGATGTGTTGGACGGCCACTCACAGAAATTCCAATCGTGATGGTATTTTGCTGGCAAAACTGGGTCATTTGGTAAGCGTAGGCTCCCAGCAGTGTGTGAAATAGGGTGGCATTCCAGGCCATCGAACGTTGTTTAAGAGCAAAGGTTAAGTCCGATGGTATCTGTATACTAATACGAGCGCCGTTGTAGGTTCGTTGTTTTGGAGCAGAGTAGTCCAGAGGTAAACGTAAGGGGGATACCGCCCTGAGATTTTCGCTCCAAAATAGTTCGGACTTCTTGAAGATATCGCTTTGGGTATCTTGGTTATACCATTGCAAATAGTCTGTGAATTGTTGAATTGGGGGAATATCTAGACAACCGGAATAAATCTTACTAATTTCCTCCAAAATCACAACCAGAGACCATCCATCGGAAACTAAATGATGAATACAGATATTGAATGCGTATCTCTCTGGAGAAAGTTTGACAATTGTTGTCCGAATTAGAGGTCCTTGATAAAGATCGAATGGCTGTTGGCTTTCTGCTAAGAGCCACTGATTTAGGGCTTCATCTGGAGCATCTTCAGATGAATAATCTAGCAAAGGAATTTCAACATCCAGGACTGGCCTAACAATTTGAGCAAATCCATCGGCAGCAATGGATGTTCTCAGAGCATCATGCCGATGGATGACAGTGTGAATCGCATTCCGTAACCGATCAATGGCCAGTTTTCCTGTCAGCTCAAACGTAATCGATTCATTATAGGCAGTCGAACCATTTTTATCCTGGGAAATTTGAAGTAGGCGTTGCTGTTCTTCCGTTAGGGGATAAGTGCGTTTTTTTTTTGAGCAACTGGTTTTTGTGACGTTTGTGACGGAAAATACCCAACGGAACGCAACTCTTCAACACTTTCTTTAACCACGGTAATAATGCGATCGATATCCTGGTCAGTGTGAGCTGCTGAGAGAAAACAGACCCGACCTTCCCAAACATAAACCCCTTTATGGATCAATAGGTAAAACAAGAGATCCATTTCAATGGGAAGGTACAGTTCACTAAACATACTTTGGAACTCAATTCTAAAAATCGACGAAAACTGATCGGCCCGCAGCATGAGTCCCTCAGTTTGAAAATAGTGATTCAAGGCTTGAGCAAGTCGGGCCGTAGAGTCATTCAATTTGGCTTGTAATGCTCCACCTTGCTCCTTGATATGGAGAAGAACTGCTTTGGCTGCTGACATGGCCAGAGGATGTTTGCAAAAAGTACCAGCAAAATAAGTGGGTTCCGTTTGGGGATACGATTGGTCTCCATAGTTCCAAGTGCCCCCGTCAATCCGATCCATATACCTAGCTTTTCCAGCTACGACCCCGATCGGCATCCCACCACCAACCGCTTTTCCATAGGTTGCAAGATCGGCTTCAATCCCAAAATATTCCTGAGCACCACCAGGCGCGGCCCGGAATCCCAGAATCACTTCATCAAAGATCAGGGGAATATCTTCTGAGTGGGTCAGGGCACGTAGCTCATGCAAAAACTCCTTTGGCGCAAGACTCAGCAGTCTGCTTTGAACTGGTTCTACTAGCACAGCGGCTAGTTCATGTCGATGTTGTCGAATAACCTCTAGACTCTCTGCTTTGCCATAGTCCAGCACAATCACATCTTTCACCATGTTAGGTGATGTTCCTGGGAACATAGGTTGGCCATAGGGTGTTCCATCAGTTTGTGCCGGAATGGCTAACGTACCATCAAAGTGACCATGATAAGCACCTTTAAACTTCACAATTTTATGCTTACCAGAAGCAGCCCGAGCAATACGTACTGCGGTCATCACAGCTTCAGTCCCAGAATTACAGAAAGTCACCCGTTCTTTCCCCGTGACCTCAGAGAATAGTTTGGCAACTTCTCCGGCCAATGGTGTTTGAGGACCCATTTGTACGCCAGTGGTTAGGGTGTAACGAACCGGATTCATGATGAAATCTGGATTATGACCCAACAGATGAACCCCAAAACCCATCGTAATATCAATGTATTCATTGCCATCAATATCCCAAATGTGGGAACCTTCGGCACGCTCTGCAACAATTGGGTAGAAAATCTCCTTCAGTTTGGGACGAAGGCCCCTAATTGATCGGCGATCTGCCAGGTAATTGCGATAGGCGGCGGCATTTTCTTTCGATCCCTTGGTGCGTTGGCAGTAGGCTTGGACTAAATTGTCGATGAATGCCTGTTGTTTAGCTGTTGGTGGTTTGCCGGCTTTGCCTTTTGCTCCCCAAAATGAGAATGGAGCGGGTGTCGATCCTATTTTTTCCGCTGGTTTTGGTTGAGTGGCCTCCACCGACTTGGCAGGTTCCATTGGTTCTATTGCCTTAACCAGGGGTTGCTGTTGTTGAGAAGGGGGACTCACGGGGGCCAAAGACACACTGGATTTTCCCTGGATGGTTTCCAATTGTTTCGTCATTACCAGTAGTTGCTGCTCAATAATGCGCTCCAGACCTGTCGAGGTGCCGTTTTCCACTGGTGCAAGAGCAACTGTTGGTTCCTGATTGAGTTTAGTGTCAAGTGTAACAGTGGGTTCAGATGGTTGAGCAGGTTGGTTAGGAAGAGCTGCTCCATTGGCCGATGGGGTGATAACTGGTAGAGAAACCTTTTGTGGTGGGACTTTCTGACTTAAGAAGTCAATGAGTTGTTGAAGGTTGGTCAACTCATCCAGGAATTGGTGAATAGCCAGAGTAATGCCGTAGTCTTTTTCAATGCGGGCAATAACATTTAATAAGGTGAGGGAATCTAGTCCTAGGCTGAGGAAAGATGTTTCACGATCGATGGCACTGCTGTCCATTCGCATCATAGTTGCAATCATTTCCGTCATTTCCCGCCCGATCCGCTCTGAAATAGCAGATGGTGAAGCAGTTCTAGAGGATTGTGTAGAAATCATAGTTGTTTCTGGCCAGTAACATTGACGTTGAAAAGCGTAGGTAGGTAGGGGAAGTTTCCGTCGGTTCTCATGGACATGAAAAGCATTCCAATCTATAGAAATTCCACAGTTATAGAGACAAGCAAGGCTATCTAAAACATCACCATAACCCTTTTGCGATCCTTCAAGAGTGGGAATCCAGTTCAGTTCTGGAAACTCCCGTTGTCCTAGACCACAGAGGATTGGTTTAGGTCCAATTTCCAGAAACATAGTTAGTCCAGAATCCACAATAGTTTTTAATCCATCATGAAAACGAACAGTTCCTCGAATATGGTCTGTCCAATAGGTGGCATCTAGGGTCCGTTCTGCATCCAAAAGATCTCCTGTTAAGTTAGAAATGAAGGGGATTTGGGGTGGATGGAAGTCAAACTGGGAGGCAAATCGTTCAAAAGTATCAAGGATGGGGTCCATCAGTGAAGAATGAAACCCATGGGACACCACTAATTCTTTGTAGCTTATATGCTCCGTTTCTAGGCGCTGGATAATCTGTGTTAATGATTCCTGTTTACCTGAAATCACCACAGCTTTTGGCCCATTAATTGCGGCAATGGAAACATCTGTGTAGTCCTGTATGTAGCTCATAACCACATCCTGGGGAGCGAAAATACCGATCATGCTCCCTGACTCTGGGAGTTCCTGCATCAGGCGTCCACGTTCAGCTACCAGCATCAACCCTTCTTCCAACTGGAAAACCCCAGCCACCCATGCGGCTGCAAATTCACCAACACTATGACCAATCACCATGCTGGGTTGAATGCCCCAAGACAGGAACAAGGCAGCAATGCCACATTCAAGAGCATAGAGTCCCGGTTGAGCAAATTCGGTTCTGTGGATCGAGGTGTCCTCGTCTTTTGCCAATAGAACATCTAGAATAGAGTGCCCGCAATGGCCAAAAAATGCTGTTTCACAGCGATTTAATACATCTTTAAACACGGGTTCAGTTTCATACAATCTGCGACCCATACCGGCAAATTGTGAACCTTGCCCTGTAAATAGGAATGCCAGTTTACCAGAAGCAGTGGTGCTGGATAGTAGGACAGGGTTGCGTTCCAGTTCCCGAATCATCTCACTACGATCGCTTGCCACATAGGCTGCTCGAACGTTGAAGTGCTTCCTACCTAAATGGGTGGTGTAGGCAGCATCGGGTAGGGAGATATCTGGATGCGTTTGGAAAAAGTTAGTATACTTAGCAGCCAGTTCGACGACGGCTTGCTCGGATTGGCCGGAAAGGGTAAGTAATACTCTAGGTCGGCTACTGGGTCTAGTTTGCGCCTTAACAGTTGGAGCTTCGGCAATGATGGTGTGGGCATTGGTGCCGCCAATACCAAATGCAGAAACACCGGCAATACGGGGATTACCATTGGTCGTCCAAGGATTGAGTTGAGCGTTGACAAAGAAAGGAGTCTGTTCAAAGTCAATTGCTGGATTGGGGGATTGGAAGTGGAGACTCGGTGGAATTTGTTGATTTTCCAGAGCGAGGACTGTTTTGATCAATCCGGCAACGCCAGCGGCTGAAATCAGGTGTCCAATGTTGCTCTTTACTGAGCCGATGGCACAATAGCCACGCCGATCGGTCTGACTCCCAAATGCCTGGCTGAGTGCTCTAATTTCAATAGGATCTCCCAACTCCGTTGCCGTCCCGTGGGCTTCCACATAGGAAATAGATTCTGGTGAAACTCCGGCGACTCTCATGGCCTCAGCAATTACAGCAGCCTGCCCCTGTACTGACGGGGCTGTAAACCCAACCTTCTCGGCACCATCATTATTAATTGCTGAACCTTTGACCACAGCCCGAATTGGATCGCCATCTGCCAATGCTTGACTTAAGGGTTTGAGGACGACTACGCCGACCCCACTGCCAAAAGTGGTCCCTTTAGCCTTGGCATCAAAGGGGCGACAATGGCCGTCTGGAGAGAAAATCATGCCTTCCTGGAACATATAGCCAGCTTGGTAGGGATGAACAACCGAAGTACCTCCAGCTAAGGCTAAATCGCAATCGCCGTTGCGGATGCTTTGGCACGCTAGGTGCAGGGCCACTAGCGATGTGGAACAGGCGGTTTGGACGTTGATACTGGGGCCAGTTAGGTTTAATCGATAGGAGACCCTGGTTGGTAGGTAATCCTTGTCATTGCCAAGCATAACCTGAAAGTTGTCCACTGATGAAAAGAAGTCACCATTATGGGACAAAATCTGATGTAAGTAAGAGCTAATTCCGGCTCCAGCAAATAGACCGATGGTATCTGTGGTTTGAGTAGGAATAGTACCAGCACTTTCCAAAGCTTCCCAAGCACATTCCAAGAAAAGCCGTTGTTGTGGGTCCATAATCTCGGCTTCAAATGGGGGAATACCAAAGAAACTGGCATCAAAATTCTGGATATCTTTCAGGATCGGGTTGGCTTTGACGTAATTTGGATTCTGTAATAATTCTCGCTCAACACCACTTTCCAGTAAATCTTCATCCGTAAATAATGTAATAGACTCGACCCCTTCCTGCAAGTTTTGCCAAAATGTTTCTGGATTATCTGCACCAGGAAACCGACAACTGAGTCCAATGATGGCAATATCTGTTTCTGCAACCTGACTTTTAGTAGATTGTTTGTTTAGAGCTTTTCTAACATCTCGGTGAGGTTGTGTAGGGAAATTTTGCTCAGAATTCTTTTGAATTTGCTCCGTTTCCTCAGAGAGACTTATATTTTTTTGATTTCGTAAATATCTCGCTTGAGCTTGAATTGTTGGGTATTGAAAGAGGTCAACTTGATCGATGACATTAGATCCTTCAAACCGCTCTTGAATTTTGGCATGGAGTAGGGTTAAAAGAATGGAACTTCCTCCTAGCTCAAAGAAGTTGTCTGTGATTCCTACTTCTTCAATTTGTAGTGTTTCAGCCCAAATCTCGACTAAAATATGTTCTTCATCTGTATTGGGTGGTTGAAAACGGTTTGTGAGTACTGGTCGTTTGATATCTGGTTCAGGAAGTTGCTTGCGATCGATCTTGCCATTAAGTGTTTGCGGAAAGGAGTCTAGAAATACAAATGCCTTTGGAATCATATAGTCGGGTAGAAATTCCCGCAAATGCTTCCGCAAGCGAGGCTCTAATTGTCGCCCCAAGCTCAGTAATATCGGGCAATTAGCCATCTTTTTAACCGATGCTACTGAGTTTGACTCTGGAAAAATCGGAGCTACCTGGTTATCCTTGAGAAAAACAACATCAAATACGCCGTTTTCATCACTATTAGCCCAACTGATGTAAACGTGATAGTCATAGATTTCACCCAGAGCAAAACATTCTGCTGGTTTGATAGCGCTCTCATTATCTCTTGGAACAATCAGGGAATTATGAACCGCTGCCAAACCTAAGACCTTTGGTTGATTCTGAAGTGTTTGTGTTAGGTAAGTTTTTGTCCAGTTTTGTTGCGTCCAATGAACCCACTCGAATGTCTTAGTTGGACGGGAACCTATTGAAATAACTACATCATAGCGATAGCAGGTGAACTCGTTTTCAAAGTTTCCTGCTTTAGGCACGATCCGGACTTCGGAAATGGCTGGAATCGCTTTTTTCAAGGCTAAAAACCATTCCGGGCTAATTACTAGCTCTTCTTCTTTGCTCATGGACTGCTGTACTTGCTGGTCACTAACCGTTTGAGATGTAACCGTTTCCAACAGTTTTTTGTGGAAGTTATTCAAGAGCAGAAGGTTACGAACATCCCCAATAAAAATAGAGCCATGAGTAGAAAGCAATGTAATTAACTGTTTAATGACATTTTCCAGGTAATCAATACTTGGAAAATATTGCACCACTGAATTTATGATTATGACATCAAAAGTTTCAGATTCCAGATTTGGTAGATTGTGGGCAGAACGATGATGTAATTCTACCTTGGAGGATAACTCCGAGTCTCGATCTAGCTGTTTTCGGATATAGGATAATGCTGCCCGAGAAATATCGGTTCCCACATAACGTCTGATATCTTGAGCAAGAGCAAAAAGCAGGATACCAGTTCCACAGCCAACTTCTAGCACCTGAGTGGGATTCAGCGATCGAATGCGCTTTAGGGTATTTTGACCCCATTCCCGCATTTCAGCTTCAGGCATCGGTTTACCAGTGAAGCTATTGTTGTAGCCACTGTAATTAAAGGTTGGATCGTAAACTGCCGATTCATCGCTGTGTGCTTTAGTCCAAACCTGTTCCCAAAGTGCAACCATGTCGGGTGTAGTGTGCAACTGAGGAACCACATAAGCTACCAATCTGGAGTCATCGGAACCATAGGATTTAACCGTAACTAGGGATTGCTGTACACCTTCATCTTCGTCAATATGGGCTTCAATTTCACCCGTTTCAATACGAAATCCATTCACCTTAACTTGATGATCGATGCGACCCAGGAAATGTAATTGTCCAGACTCATCAATGCGACCCATATCACCAGTGCGATAAATGCGTTCGCCTGCGATTTCAGAATCCACAAACTTTTCTGCATTCAACTGGGGGCGGTCTTTATAACCCAAGGCTAAACCTTTGCCACCAATACCGATCTCGTTCTTATCCAGAATGTAGATGCGAGTGTTGTGAATTGGGATTCCAATTGAGATTTTTGCATCTGTAATTGGAGCTAGGGTTGACCAAATTGTGGTTTCGGTTGGACCAAACATATTCCAAATTTCAGCACATTTGTCAATCATTCGTTTGGCTAATGCGGGTGGAAATGCTTCTCCTCCAACCAGGACTTTGAGGTTAGGATGTCCTTGCCAACCTAAATTGAGCATCATTTGCCAGGTTGTGGGTGTTGCCTGCATGAGCGCGATCTCACCACTTTCAGTGAGTTGATTTAGAATCTTGCCATTGCGTGCTTCCCTGCGCGTTAGCAAGCGAATACTCGCACCAGTAATTAAGGGGAGATAGAGTTCTAGACCAGATATATCAAAGGAAATGGTAGTAAGAGCAAGTAGGCGATCGCTAGCCTTAATCCCTGGTGAAATCTGCATGGATAGTAAGAAGTTCACCAAGGCACTATGAGGTACCATCACCCCTTTTGGGTTTCCAGTGGAGCCAGATGTATAGATTAGATAAACAGGAGCTTGTGGTAAGGGAGTTTCCTCTGGCGAATCAATTGGTAGTGTGGTAAGTTGTTCATATAATGAATCTAACTGTAGAACTTCCACATTAAGCGTTGGAATCGCGGAGGCAAACTTTGTGGTTGATAAAATATACTGAATTCCAGCATCAGTTATCATAAACTTCAACCGTTCTGCTGGAAAGCTTGGATCTAGAGGAACATAAGTAGCTCCAGATTTCATAATCCCTAGCAATCCAATCACCATTTCAAAACTGTGATCCATGCAAATCCCCACAAATTGACCCGAACCTAATCCTCTAGATTGCAGGAAATGGGCTAGTTGATTCGATCGCGTTTTCAATTCTGAATAGCTTAGTTGATTGTTAGCTTGACATAGAGCTGTTGCCTGGGGTCTAAGTTCTGCTTGCCGATCGATTAGCTGTGAAGTGCTCTTAGTGTCCTCAGAGAGAAATGGACCTGAAATACAAGGGATATCAGCCTCATTCAGGTTAGGTGCAAGTGTAGACATGGATGAGTCCTTTATAAATTCTTTAGAATCAATGCAATGTAGTTAGGGTTTGCTGAAAAAGTCTTTTAGTAGGGGCAGGAGACAGGAGACAGGAGACAGGAGACAGAAGAAATGGGAATGAGCGAGGAGGTAGGAGTAAGAATTGTCCCTTAATTTTTCTGCCCAAATATTGACCAAAATCCGCTCCTAAATTGAACCATTACCACTTAAAACCTCGCACTTTTTGATACTTAAAAAGGCTAAAACCTTTATCTATAAAAACTTTTAGATTTAATCAGCAAGCCCTAGTTATTGAGTCACTTGATAAGCAAGGTAATAGACAAGAATTTTCTGGGCATATTCTGAATGTCCAGGAAGGTAAGCTATTGGCTGAGAGATGTATTTTTGCTGCCATAATCCTTGGGATTCCATAGAGTTATATTCTGTTCCGTGACCCCCGTCTTCAAATAAATCAACCCGCTGTGAAAAGATCACCCATCCCCCAGGACGGGTGACACGGCAAAATTCTTGTAAAGGGAAGTGATTTGGAAAATAGGTAAGAACTCCAATACAGTATGTAGCATCAAAGGTGTTGTCTGGCCATGAAAGCGGTTCCTGCAGGTTGGCTTTCACTAATTCACGATATACCTGGCGCTGAACCGCCTTATCCAGTGATTTTTGGGAGATGTCAACACCTATGATATTGGTAAAACCCTGATTGTAGAGAAATTCTCCAGTAAGGCCAGTACCACAACCAGCATCTAGAATCAAGTCTTCAAGTGAGAAAAACTGCTTGGCTAGCTCAACACCAATTCGAGGGCCTTCATACGCCCATTGCTTGATCAGATCGTCGTAATCATCAGCTAAAAAGTCATAATCTGCCTCGACTTTTGAAGCATTTACAGGAGGGTTATTTGCCCAAGCAGAACTAATACTCTGAGGTTCTTGACTCATAGTTTCATCAATTTAGGTTAATTTTGAAAATAAAAGTTTAAGTGATACCTAAAATTAGACATCACTTAGGTATGACTTACCTAAGAATCATTTATATTTTTTTATATTCTCTGTTGGGCATTGTTCAATAATTGATAATTAGGGTTTGCTGAAAAAGTCTTATGGGCAAGGGTAGGAGACAGGAGACAGCTATACTGGAGACAGGAGAAATGGGAATTAATTAGGAGGTAGGAGGAAGAATAACCAAGGGATTATTCTGCGCAACTATGAGCCTAAAATGCGCTCTTTTTTGAACCATTATGACCATTAAGCTTGGACTTTTTTTAACTAAAAAATGCGCTCAACCTTTATATTTCAGTGCTTTTAGATTTAATCAGCAAACCCTAATTACCTCTCCCTAAAAGCTATCCCTTACCCATAAGTCTTGAAACCCTTGTGGGGAGGAGGGGAGCAGCGGTGCGACCCCGCGTCGGCGACAGACCCAAGGGAACGCGCAGCAAGAGAGGGAGCAGGGGAGAAAGGAGAAAAAACCATAGTAGCTAAGTAAAACTACTGAAGTTGTCAAAAAAAAGTCTTTTTCCATACATTTTTTCTCCCGAAAAACCTGAACCAAGACTTATGCATAACTCGTCTATTTTGTCAAGTTTTCTGCTAAGTTAAAGATGTGGGTAAAGCATAGCCCTAAAAGGAAGAGGATTGAATAAAAGGAAAATTTTTTCTCTCTTGGTCGATTGGATATGGCGAGGAGACCTCGCCATCCCTCGACCGCTTGTTTCTCCTTTAAAGAAGAGGCTTTAATCTTTAATTATTCGGTAAGTAGAATCAAAAGTCTGGACTGAAGCGATCGCACAATTTCTAATTCCACTGGTATATTAGCTAATATTTCTCCTACTGTGGATGGAGATTGACTGTTTGAGTTAGTATCACAAGCTTGTAGAAATTCATATTCTTTCCTTGACAAATTTACCAATTTATAGTCACCATCAAATATATTCTCACTAGGCCATCCCTGAAGACAAGGACTTAATTCAGGTATTGCTGCTAATAGAAGGCGATCGTCAGACCAATCAATCTTGGGTAAAGGTGGCCTACCTAAGAAAAACTCGTAATGACTAATCTGAGGGTCTAATAATTCAATCAAACGATAACGTTCCCGATCATCCAAATCAACAACTCTTTCCACTAACTCGGAAGATTTTCCGATAAGTCGTTCTATATTCCAGTATTCACGATTAGAAAATCCCAGAAACTTTAAACCAGATGCTTCTATCAACTCAAACAGAGTATCGATATTATAATCAATCTCTTGGGGATGGACATACATATCTGCAAAACACTCATCTCTTTTATTTTCAAAAGCCCATCTTTCCTGTTCATATTTGACAAGACGGTTATTCTCTGGTAGAGAAGCAAAAAGTTGACGTCCGATTTTTACTCCATCTTTGTAATTTCTAGGTTGATTACCTTGAAGGATAGCGATCGCCTGTTGCATGAGTCTAATTTCCCAGCGACCCAACTCTGCATAAACAAAGATGTGCATAATTCCACCCGGAGCTAACTTCAAAGCCAGATTTTGAATACCTTTAATAGGATCGGGTAAATGATGCAGCACTCCTACACAATTAATAAAGTCAAACTCTCCTTCTATTTGGCCGACATCATATATGCTGAGATGATGAAATTCTACTTGTGAAGCTCCCGAACGACTACACCGTTCTTTGGCCACTTGTAAAGCACCACTACTCAAATCAATTCCAACTACAGATGCTTGAGGATTAAGATGAACCAAATAATCTGTACTAGAACCAGTACCACAACCTGCATCTAAAATTCTAATATCTTGTTTTTGGGGTATTTGACCAGTGCAAAAACTGTAAGCTACTGGCCAACTCCAGCGCCAGTTATATCCAGGTGGTGCTTCATCTACTAATGGGTCTGGGGGAAATGGAAAAGTATCGTATAGTCCCTCTACAGCAGAACTGATATCTAATTTATCCTTCATAATGAAATTGAATGTTCAAATAGGTCCAAAAAGCTCATGCATATTAGCATTTTGGGCAGACAAGAGCAGAAAAATCAAGTGACAATTCTTCCCACTATCTCCTCTACAATTACCATTTTTTCTAATTTCTGACTTCTAATACCATTTCTCTGTAACAATGCACTTAATAATTTTTGCTCAGACCTTATTACACTGACTATTCTCATCTTTATATTAAGCGCAGCTTCATAGATAATTGGTATAACTCCTAAGTTCTAAACTTCTAACTTTTGACTTTTGGCTTTTGACTTCAAACTTTTAACTCCTAACTTTTGACTTCAAACTTTTAACTCCTAACTTTTGACTTCAAACTTTTAACTCCTAACTTTTGACTTCAAACTTTTAACTCCTAAGTTCTAAACTTCTAACTTATAACTTTTAACTCCTAAGTTCTAAACTTCTAACTTTTGACTTTTGACTTCTAAGATCCTGACTTCTGACTTCTGACTTCTAACTCCTACTCTTGCCAAAAGACTTTTTCAGCAAACTCTACTTAACAAAAATTATTATTTTTTCTAAGATAAATGACCATAAATCTATAAAATAAAATTCTGTAAGGTTTTTAACAAACACGGGTAATTAGCCTAAAATATTTTACCTTTGAAACAAAGTAAGGAAAAGCTAGAACATAAAAATAGCAAAAATACTTACTTTCTTTATGCCTCAATATTTCTATATGGTTAGTGTTAGACAACTTAAGGTTAAATAACTAAGCCAAGATTAGAAATAAAACAGGTACATTGGGCTAGGCAATACTTAATATAAATTCAGCCTAGTTTTTAAGGATATTCTAACTGAATATCTGCAAAAATAAGGTATAGGTTTCTAATGCTGATGTGAGAAACATCTGAACGAAAAATTTTGATGTAAAGCTACAGTAGTTTATCTGTGGAAATTCAGCAAGTATGGTGTTAAGAAAAATAACTATGCTTTCAGCAATAATCCAGAGGTAAGCAGAGAAAGTAGCTTAAATAAGATATAAACTTTGAGGTGGGGCATCGCCTTAAGTATCAATTAAGTTGCTGATGAAAGTCAATAAAACACAGATAGTAAAGAATATTTTCTAGTCTGTGGAAACCAGCTTTTACAGTAGGGAAAATCTTCATTGCAACTTCAGAAAAACCCATACTTACTCTCTAGAGAAAATGTCTGGGAAATGTCATAAAAATTCAAGCTAACAGTCTGAATAGAAGCTGTAAAAACTTCAAAATAGGGAGCAATAATAATCGAATGACTGTCAAAGCAAGTGGTGGAAGCTCAGTTGCACGTCCGCAACTATATCAAACTGTACCAGTATCAACTATTTCTCAAGCGGAACAACAAGACCGCTTTTTAGGAAAAGGAGAACTAGATGAACTAGCAACTTTTTTTAGTTCAGGAGCAAAACGTTTAGAAATTGCTCAGATACTGACTAATAATTCAGAAAGAATTGTTTCTGTTGCTGCCAATACTATTTTTACTGGTGGTTCGCCTTTAGCCTTTTTAGAAAAGCCAGATGAAGAAGAAATGGCCATGAGTGCTGTTACGGCTGCAACAACATCAGTTTCTGAAGGCATGAAGCTAGGTACTGTTACTTATGTAGAGAACAAAAGTAAAAACAACCCACTTCAGGGTATACGCTCGCTGTTCACTAATTTAGGAGCTAGTAGTGCTGGCCCTGTACCTGCTGGTTTTAGGCCAATTAGTGTGTCTCGGTATGGTCCAGTTAATATGACCAAATCCTTGCGGGATTTATCTTGGTTCTTACGCTATATTACTTACGCTATTGTGGCGGGAGACCCTAATATTATCTCAGTCAACGTTCGTGGTTTAAGAGAAATCATTGAGAATGCCTGTTCCTCTGCAGCTACAATTGTAGCTATCCAACAGATGCGACAAGCTTCGATTAGATATTTTCAAGACCAGGAAGCAAGGGAGATTGTTGCGCAATACTTTGATGTCCTTTTAACTGAATTCCGTGGCTCAACACCCTCTAATAAGCAACGCCGGGGCCAAAGTTCAGACCAACAAGGTTTAGAACTACCACAAATTTACTTTAATGCTGCTGAAAAGCGACAAAAATTTGTGATGAAACCTGGTTTGTCTAACTTCGAGAAACAGGATGTCATTAAAGCTGCTTATCGCCAAGTATTTGAAAGGGATATTGTCCGAGCTTATAGTTTGAATATTTCCTACCTGGAATCTCAAGCCAAAAATTGCGAAATCTCCATGAAAGAGTTTATCCGTCGTTTGGGTAAATCTCCTTTGTACCGGAAACAGTTTTATGAAGGTTTTGTCAATAGTCGTGTTGTGGAATTGGCAGCTCGTCACTTTCTGGGTAGGGGTTTGAGTTCACCCCAAGAGTTCAGCAAATACTTTAACATTGTTACCAAAGGTGGTTTGTCAGCCTTGGTAGATGCCATGGTGGACTCTCAAGAATACTCGGATTATTTTGGTGAAGAGACAGTACCATATCTGCGTGGTTTAGGTCAAGAGGCTCAGGAATGTCGTAACTGGGGACCACAAATAGATCTGTTTAACTATAGTGCCCCTTTCCGAAAGGTACCTCAATTTGTTACCTTATTTGCTGACTACAATCAGCCCTTGCCAGACCAACACGTTTATGGTATGGGTAACGATCCATTAGAAATCCAGTTTGGGGCAATCTTCCCGAAAGAAACCCGTAGTCCCAAAAATCGTCCTGCACCTTTTGGCAAAGATACTCGTCGGATTCTAATTCGTCAGGGTGCTGGTATTGATAGCCAAATTAGTAACCCTGGTGCAAGAGCTAAAAATCCTGGTTCTCTTGGTCCAAAGGTTTTCAAACTTGACCAACTGCCTGGAGGTTATGTTAGTAGTGGTTTTAGTAACTCTGGTGGCAGCAACGGTGCTAGCATTAAGTTTTCTGAAAGTTCTACTCAAAAAATTATTACAGCCGCTTATCGTCAGGTATTCGGTCGTGATGTTTACGATGGTCAGCGTCTAAAGAGTGCTGAGAACAAACTAGAAAATGGTGATATTACTGTTCGCGAGTTCATTCGTGCTTTAGCGAAGTCTGATACTTTCCGCAATATGTACTGGAGTTCTTTGTATGTGTGCAAAGCTATTGAGTACATTCACCGAAGGTTGTTAGGTCGTCCGACTTATGGACGTAAGGAAATTAATTATTACTTTGATATTTGTGCCAAGAAGGGTTTCTATGCTCTAGTAGATGCAATCATCGATAGTCAAGAATACAATGAATCTTTTGGAGAAGATACTATTCCTTATGAACGTTATCTAACTCCTGGTGGTTTGTCATTACGAAATACAAGAGTTGGCAGTATTGGTGACAAAAATCTACAAGTTGAGAAAGAAGTTACGCCAAGATTTGTGGAGTTGGGTACTCCTGCCGAAATGCGCACTGAACCTGATATTGAGTTCCGGGTTGGTCAAGGTGTTAACAAGCAACGGGAGCAGTCTAAGGTATTTAAGTTGACAAGTACCCAAGATAAGCAACAGGTGAAATTGATTATTGCTGCTGCTTATCGTCAGATTTTTGAACGCGATATCGATCCTTACATTGTTAAGAGTGAGTTCTCTTCCTTAGAAAGTAAGTTAGGGAATGATGAAATCAACCTCAAGGAATTTATTGAAGGGTTAGGTTGTTCTAAACTTTATGTTAAGGAGTTTTATACACCTTATCCTAATACTAAGGTAATTGAACTTGGTACTAAACATTTCTTAGGACGTGCTCCTCGCAATCAAGTTGAGATTCGTAAGTATAATCAGATTCTGGCAACTTTGGGTATTAAAGGTTTTATCAACGCTATGGTGAATAGTGCTGAATATATTGAGATGTTTGGCGAGGATACTGTTCCTTATCGTCGCTTCCCGACTTTACCTGCTGCTAATTTCCCGAATACTGAAAAACTGTATAACCAGTTAACTAAGCAAAATGATGATTTGGTTATACCGAGTTTTGAACCTGTAGCTATAGCTGACCGCAGTTAAACCAGTAATTATTTTTCTGAGGTTTTAAGTTGCATTTATCCCTTGCTATAAATTTTTATAGCAGGGTATTTCTGATAGCAGAAGGAAGAGGGAAGAGGTAAGGGAGAAGGGGGAATAGGGAAAGACTGGAGTTTAGACTAATGACAGCGGGCTGAAAACTTGCCGAGGGAGAAGAGTGAGATAGTCGAACCTAGGCAGAAACTATTTCTGTATCAGCATTGCAACAACTTTTAAGTTAATTATCCAGAGCTTTTGCTATGGGTTAATTGTCCCATGGCAAGACTTTTTGAAGAGTTTGAATAACCTACTCCTGACCCAAACTCCCTAAAAAATACAAATCATAAAGAGCATCAAGAACATTCGCATCCCTGATATTACCCAAGGGTAGTGAGTTCCAATTCTTCATTGCTTCTGGGTAGATTATATCAAATCCGTTTAATTGGACATAAAAAAAATCTTCAATCGCCATAACTACGTTTATCTTTGTAATTCTTTCTCCTCCTGACTCCTGAGGACTGACTCCTGACTCCTCCTAACTTAACCATTCTATGGCTGTTTAACCGGATTTGATGTTATTTGAAGATTCCAAAATTTAGTCTAAACTCCAGGAAAGAGGAAAAACGTGGTGCATGATAACCGAATTTGTTATCAGACACCATTTTTAGGTATGAACGACAGTTCACCCCTACAAGATGCGGTGGTTCTGCGTAAGTCCTGATTGCTATATGTTGATAATTCTATAATTACTTCAATATTCAATCTCCCCCACTCCCCCACTCCCCCACTCCTCTACTCTCCAGATTTGATATTACTCGTGCAAGATGGCGGAAATAACTGACCAGTTACAAAATCCTCAAACAATTACAAATCAAAAATGATTGACTTTTAACTTCCGCGTAGCGGCACTAGGTACTAAAAAAACCTGCAATAATGCCTATAACAAGTGCGATCGCCATAAAAATTAGAGCAATAATTAATAACCAATATTGTAGTCGATATAGTTTCCGGAGTTCACCTAAAGCACCCATCAGGTTAACAATATCATTACCTTCTGTATCAACAATGAGTTTAAAAGAAGAAGCAGCATTTAGAGTCCAAATACCAATGAATGTCTGAACAACCCCTTGAATAATAGCACCTGGATTTACACTAAACAACCCAATTATTCCAGAAAGAACTCCAATAGCAATTAAAAAGTAGCTCACAAAGCGCATTTTGTTGGATAAGTCCAAAATCAATTCATTTTGAGACTGCTCGAATTCGTATTGTTGACCTTCCATTTTTTTTCCTAAGATAATGAAAATTGAATTGAACAGGACTTACGCAAATTGACTTTTAAAGTACCATTTTGCTCTGCGACATATAAAGTTGCAGCTCTAGGTTAGCAAATGGTATTCGCCCTCACCATAAGTAGAGTCTCTGTGTAAGTCCTGTTGAAATTAATTATATCAATTGGAGAAAACAATGTTAAAAAACTGTGATATTAGCTACACAGAGAACAAGCAATAAAAATATCAAAACTGTCTGATTTTACTTTTAAATTAATTTTAATCAGGAGATTATAGGTATAGAAGTTGACAGTTTGATGAACTACATAATAGTTTTGATGAAATCAAGTAATTTCATTTCTGGCGTTGGTGAAAAGAGGTATGATGTCTTGTCCGGATAAGAGCGCAAACAAAAAACTTTCTCCCTCTACTATTCTTTCTTCTTCTTTGTTTCCTCCTTACTCCTGAGGACTGACTCCTAAATAATTAAGATTAATATCATACACGCGTTTCACCAACGCCTCATTTCTTTTGCGTTGAATTATGTCTAGCTACTTAAGTTATTTTTTTTAATACTGCAAGGTTTTTTGGCGTTGCTGAATCAAGGTATGAAAATAAAAACTGAAGAATCTCAAATATTTGTCATTAATATAGTTTAGCAATTGCAAAAAAATACAAATCATACCCCAAATCAGCAACGCCGGTTTTTTTATAGTATAGCAGAAGAAAAAAAGAAGAAGGAATAAGGAAAAATATTGCTTTGTCTGAGTTTTAAGCTTTTGATATGTCCGCACCATTTCCTTTGTATATTTCTAGCATGGCTATTTAAGTTTGTCTTGAAGTAAAGCTAAAAAACAGATAATAAATCAAATAAAATTTTTAACGTTATTTTCTAGATAAAATTACTTTGAGGTTTTCTTTAATTAGTAATACCTACTGTTAATAAAAATGCCATTTGAATAAAAAATAGTTCTAAAGATAAAAATAAGTTTTCTCTCAGTTAAGTGATTTTTGAATATTGAAAAATTTTGTAACTATTCGGATTGTAAAATTTTGTTTCATTTCGGAGAATTAGCGTTGCCCTCAATCTCTAAAAGGGCTAATATACATAGGATTTCATAAAATCAAGGAGCCTAAATTCCTCTCTGGAATTAAATCTACAAATTACAATATGTCAAAGACTTATACTGTTGAAATTCAACACCAGGGACAAACTCACACTATTCAGGTGCCAGATGATAAAAAAATATTAGAGGTTGCTGAGGAAGCTGAACTAGGTTTGCCTAATTCTTGCAACGCAGGGGTTTGTACAACCTGTGCAGCAAAAATTATTGGAGAGGGTACTGTAGATCAAGCTGATGGTATGGGAGTTGGTCCAGAACTCCAAGCAGAGGGTTATGTCTTATTATGTGTTGCCTATCCTCGGTCTAATTTAAAGATAGAAACTGGAAAGGAAGATGAGGTTTACGATCGCCAATTTGGTTCTTCATAAATAGCTTCAAAATGAATGAAAAGGAAGACTTAAAAATTAATAATTAATAATTAATAATTACCTCTCCTAGAAAAGAAAAGGTAAAAGGAAAAATTTTTATTCTCTTGGTCGAAACGACCGCTTTTTTATCCTTTAAAGGAGAGGCTTTAAAGCTTAATTATTCGGTAAATAAAGTTTATTTCGTAAACTAATTAACTTAACATTGTACAGATAACTGATAACTGAAATGACTACTCATTTTATTAATGCTGAAATTAACCTGCAAGAATCACCAAATAAACTCAATCAAGAAATTGAAAAAGAGTTAGAAAAACGTGGCGAACCTCTACGTTGGGCAGTGACAAAGATAGATACAGAAAAACAAACAGCTCATGTAGAAGCTGTTGTAATTGAATCAGAAAGTTTAAGCACTAATGTTTAATTAGTTATTCATGCTTTTTGATTGATAATTGTTGAGTTTAGGGTTGGGTTTATCTAGGATAATACCTAACCTAAAATTATTTTTAATAGAGTTTAAAAATTAGCTTTTCTGCTGAAATTCTTGAATCAAAAACTTGTTAAAACGAACTTACTTTTTGACTTTTGACTTTCGACTTAAAACCTTATACAGTAGTCTTAATTATTCCAACTGGTATCGGTGCATCTATTGGTGGTTATGCTGGAGATGCTCTACCAGTGGCACGAGCGATCGCACAAACTTGCGACCTCCTAATTACTCACCCCAATGTTCTGAATGGGGCACAACTATATTGGCCATTATCTAATGCTCTTTATGTAGAAGGCTATGCCCTTGACAAATTTGCTCAGGGATGGTACGGATTACAACCTGTACATCAAAACCGAGTGGGTTTAATCCTCGACCAAGGAATTGAGCCAGAATTGCAACTGCGCCATTTACAAGCTGCGGATGCGACTAGAGCAACTTTAGGGCTAAATCTGACAGATTATATAATTACAGATGCTCCACTAGAAGTACAATTACAACAATCTGAGTCTGGAGCATCCTGGGGCACAATAGCTAATTCTGATAGTTTACTACGAGCAGCAGAAACTCTAATTCACAAAGCTAAAGCAGAAGCGATCGCTGTTGTTGCCAGATTTCCCGATGATGAAGGTAGTACAGGATTACAATTATATCGCCATGGACAAGGAGTTGACCCTTTAGCTGGTGCAGAAGCAGTTATTAGTCATCTGATTGTCAAAACTTTTCAGGTTCCCTGTGCTCATGCTCCTGCTTTATTACCTCTACCTTTAGACCCTAACTTATCGCCTCGGTCTGCTGCGGAAGAAATTGGTTACACATTTTTACCTTGTGTATTAGTGGGATTGAGTCGAGCGCCCCAATTAGTAAAAACAAAAGATAGTTCCTTACTCCCTAATACCATTTTGGCAAAACAAGTAGATGCTGTGGTTGTACCTGCTACTGCTTGTGGCGGTAGTGCAGTAATGAATTTCAGTCAAACTCCAGCGCAAATTATTGCTGTTAGAGAAAATCAAACTCAAATGCAAGCTTCACCAGAAAGTTTGGGGATAAAAGCATTAGAGGTGAATTCATATTTGGAGGCGTTGGGGGTATTGGTTGCTCATCGGTCTGGCATTAATCCAGAGGCATTAAGGCCAGAAATATTACCAATTGCCAAAATTCAGTAGTACAGCAGTCGAAGCAAAGGTTAGGACATATAAACCCACATTCCGCACCACAAAATGTATTATATATAGAAGAAGGAGTCAGGAGGACCGAGTCAGGAGTCAGAATTTAGGAGAAAATCATAGCTATCGTGATTGAGTACATAATCAAGCAAGTATTTATGCTTAATTGTTTACTCAGAATTTGATCAACGAAAAAAGTAATTGAGATGATTTGCATAGTATAAATAGGGTTTGCTGAAAAAGTCTTTTAGTAGGGGTAGGAGACAACCCACCCCTCGCCCCTCCCCCTCCCAGGAGGGGAATACAGGAGACAGCTGACAGGAGAAATGGGAATGAGCGAGGAGGTAGGAGTAACAATTGTCAATTTGAGATTTTTCTGTCCAACTATGAGCCTAAAATACGAGCCATGCATGAGCATGAATAGCTGAAAAATTTGCACTGCAATTCGACCCCAAAAAGGCACTTGTCTTTATATGTCAATGCTTTTAGATTTAATCAGCAAGCTCTAAATACCTACCAAGCCACGGTTTTTTTTATACTACTTTTAATGTTGCAAAATGAAGTGCGGAATGTGGGATAAAAAGCTTACAGCAGTTTTCTAGTGGATGAGGTACATCTTGGGAGTAGCGGTGCGACCCCGCGTCGGCACCAAACGCAAGGGAATGCTTACTCCTGTGAGGGAACGCGCACCAAGAGAGGGAGTAGGAAAGAGGGGATAGAGATTAATATTGAACTGTACCTCACTATCTTAAAAAGTGCGGTCAAACTCAGACAAGGCAAGGTTTTTCCTTCTTCCTTCTTTCTTCTTCCTTCTTTCTTCTGCTATACCATCCTGTACAATAGTTAAATATAAAATCCAAACTTAATTTGATGGCGGACAAGTGACAGAGCAAATTCCTGAAAATCCAGAAATCGAGCCTCTAACTCGTACTCAAGTATTGGTGGCAATGGGAGTAACAGCATTGGTATTACTGGCAATCTCTAAAACCTGCTTGCTACTTGGTGTGAATTTATTACCTGTGAGTTGGAATCCAAGAGCATTATTGTGGGGAGTAGCGATCGCTTTAGGTATTACTATCGCCAGTTCCTTAGTTTATCGCATTTGGCCTACCTACCGTCGTAGTGCAGATCAATATCTTAAATTAGTTGTGACTCCTTTGTTATGGCCCGATTTAATCTGGTTGGGGTTACTACCAGGATTGAGTGAAGAATTGTTATTTCGAGGTGTAATTTTGTCTGCCTTGGGATTGGATACAGTGGCATTAATTGCTTCAAGTATTTTCTTTGGTGTTTTACATTTGAGTGGTAAGCAACAATGGCCTTATATGATTTGGGCAATAATAGTTGGAATGGTGTTGGGATATAGTGCTTTAGCAACAGGTAATTTATTAATACCAATTATTGCGCACATTTTGACAAATTTGATTTCTAGTAGTATGTGGAAGTGGGAACATAATTAGGGTTTGCTTATGGAAAGTCTTTTTGCTCTTTGTAGGAGACAGGAGACAGGAGAAATGGGTCGGGAGCGAGGAGGTAGGAGTAAGAATTGTCAGAGTGATTTTTCGGCTTTTGCTTCGGTGAAAATCCTCACTTTTTTAACCTAAGCTACCGAAAAGCTCATACTTTTTCAAGACATAAAAAGCCTAAAACCAATATCAGTCAATGGTTTGATATTTAATCAGCAAGCCCTAATTACAAATAGGCATCTTCACAAAAGAGGGAGTAGGGATTCAAGAATTTAGAATTTAGAATTTAGAATTAAGAGTTTAGAATTACCTCTTCTTATAAATAAGAAGATTGAATAAAAGGATTTTTTTCTTCTCTTGGTCGATTGGATATGGCGAGGAGACCCGTTCTTGCAGACCCGCTCCGCTAACGCCATCCCATCCTACAGAATGCTCCGCAAACGACCGCTTTTTCTCCATGAATGGAGAGGCTTTATACCTGAATTTTTCGGTAAAGGAAAATAATTGATAATTTATGTGCGATAATTGATTTTATTTTTTCTTATTGGACATTTCTAATAGTCACAAAGAGTTTAATAATTATGGTTAAAACTGATAATGTTAGTCTCCAGTTTGGCTTGATAATTCCAACAAATACTTATTCTAATTTAATTACATAGATAGAGACTTAATAATTTAAGATGACAGAATCAGGGTTTGACTTTAGCCACTACTATACATATCAAGAAGTGGTTAATTTTTTATATCAAATGAGTGAAAGTAATCCCCATTTGATTGAGTTAAAAGTTATTGGTAAAAGCTACGGCGGACTGGATATTTTCTTAGCTACTGTTACTAATCAAAATACAGGAAAAGCAAAAGAAAAACCTGGATATTGGATAGATGCTAATATTCATGCTGGAGAAGTTACAGGTTCTGCTGTTGCTCTATATATTATTTATCATCTACTAAATAATTACCCTAGGGAACCTCAAATTACTCGTTTATTAGACAACTACACAGTTTATGTATTACCTCGTATTGCTGTTGACGGAGCAGAACAATATTTAACAACTCCCCAAAGATTGCGATCGAGTATTCGTCATTATCCATATCCCGAAGAACGCGACGGACTTCACTGGGAAGATGTAAATGGGGATGGGTTAATTTTGCAGATGCGACTCAAAGATGATTGTGGAGCGTGGAAAATTTCGCCAGAAGACTCTAGAATAATGGTGCGTCGCGAACCCGATGAATTTGGAGGCACTTACTACACTATTCTGCCAGAGGGAATTATCAAAAACTATAATGGTTATGATATTAAAATTGCTCCTGCACTGGAAGGAATGGATTTTAATCGCAACTATCCTTATGGATGGCAACCGGAAGGAAAACAAAAAGGTGCTGGAGATTTTCCTTTTTCTGAACCGGAAACTCGTGCTGTAGCAGAATTTTGGCGGGAGCATTCTAATATTAATGGTTTTATTAGTTATCATACCTTTTCTGCGGTAATTTTACGTCCTTATAGCATTTACCCAGACCACCGCTTTCCTGTGAAGGATTTAGAAATTTACAAGTTGATTGGGGAAAAGGGTACTGAAATTACTGGTTATGAATGTGTTTCGGTTTATCATAACTTTTGCTATCCTGCTAATCGGAAGACTTATGGTGCAATGGATGATTATTGTTATGAGCGCTTTGGTTGGTTTGGTTTTGTTATAGAACTTTGGGATGCACCTACGGCAGCAGGAGTTGAGAAGGAGGATTATGTTAAGTGGTTACGACACCATCCTGTTTCAGACGATCTGAAATTGATGCAGTGGAATGATGAAAAGTTGGGTGGGAAGGGTTTTATTGACTGGCAACCGTTTGAACATCCGCAACTGGGTACTGTAGAAATTGGTGGATGGAATCATAAGGAGGTTTGGCAAAATGCTCCTGTGGAATATTTACCAAAGTTGTGCGAGCAACATTGTCAGTTTGCTATTTATCATGCTTTGATGTCACCTCGTTTGGCAGTGAGTCAGACGGTAGTTGAGCATCAGGGTGGTGATATTTATTTGGTAGTGGTGCAGTTGGAAAATCAGGGATTTTTGCCTACTTATACCAGTGAAAAAGCTAGGAAAGGAAAAAGTGTTCGACCTATAGAGGTGATGTTGACTTTGCCTGAAAGTGTAATGTTGCTTAGTGGGAAGCAGTTACAGGAAATAGGTCATTTAGAGGGGCGATCGAATAAAGCTTTTGCTAATTTTGCTCAAGGTAATGATTATCGTTGTCATGTTGAATGGGTGGTTAAAGGTTTTGCTGGTTGTGAAATTGAAATGACGGCGCGGGGGCAACGTTCAGGTGTGGTGAAAACTGTGATTACTTTAAAATAATGGCGTTGCTGAAAATCGTGTATGGTATTAATCTTAATTAGATATCTCCAGAAAAGAGGGAGTAGGCAGCTTTGCTGTAGGCAGTAGGGAACCCACCCCTCGCCCCTCCCCCTCCCAGGAGGGGAAATAATTGATAATTTATGTGTGAGAATTGATTTTATTTTGGATTTTTACCAGATGTCTATTCTTTAGGAGTCAACCTACCTCTAACCCCTCCCAGGAGGGGGAGTCAGGAGAACCGAGTCAGGAGAGAAGAAATAAGAAGAAAGAGTAGTATAAGAGAAAGTTTTGGTAGTCCTGTATATGTAGTGATCAAATGGTGGTCAGGCGATATAGCTGCCGCTAGGATCCGCCAACGCTTCATTATAATTATCAATGAAATACCAAATAACTCCTAAATGGTTTTATAGCTTTTTAGAAAAGGATAAACTCTTTCTGACCAACCGAGAAATTCTTTGACGTCAAGTATTATAGCAATGAGCGCTGGTATATTTACAAATTGCAGGAGTGGCCAAATAGCTAAAAATCTTATATTATCGGCAATTTATTCCCCCAGATGAGCTGTTGCCTGTTGCCTGTTGCCTGCGCACAGCGCTATATTTAATCTTTCTATATAAGATGTTAAACCTGTTTCTTTCCCCACTGATTTATGTCTTAAATCAGGAAAAACAAGATCGTAAGCTGACCAAAAATCTGTATAACAAACTGCACAGTGTCTATAGATACCTGGTCATGAATTCCACAATCCTAATGCCCCTTTTTCTCCTCTTTCCCCTAAGTAAAAACCCACAATTTCTTTACTCTCTATATCCAGAGCTAACCAGAGCCATTGTTTGTGATTTTTATTACCTACAAATAACCACATTTCATCACATTGGATAGTGAGTTTATATCATGTCCGTTGGTATCGTTTGTGTAAAAGTTAGCGTGGATATCTACAGGAAATTTAAGTTTTTTTCTTGCTCAATTGCCTTCCTGTTTGTTGCCTTCCGGAGCTGTTGCCTGTTGCCTACCTTTGCTATACAATACCGATGCTACCGGACATAATATTACCTGTTTTTTTTGTACATTTAATAGACTGTGAAACATGAGCATACTTATTAGACTTGTCGCTTTATAACTTAAAATTCCCCCAAAAACCTTGTTATGTAAGGATTGTAGCTATTGGATAGCAAAAATGCTGGGAATTATTGCTCTGTCTAGGTTAGAGTGATTTTTTCCCTTTATTTAGCGACAACTCTATTATTGACCTAATTCTGGAGCCATTTTTATGACACACCTGTTACTGGAATTATACCAGCCAAACTAATTTTTTCTAGTAATAACTGATCAATCAGTTCTTTGGTTTCATGACTAATATAATTTCTGTGAGTATTTTCGACAAATTGTCAGAGACTATTTTGACATTGATATTTTTGTTTTTTGTTGTGAATAGTCCCGTTTTTGACAATATAATTACTACCACAACTAGGACAGATTAATTGATGATTTGACATCTGAATTATAGAGATTTTTTTATGATTACTGTCATAGATAATAGCATACTTTTTTTCAGGATACTTGGGATTGATTCCTGATATTTTGATCTCTGATTATATGTAGCGATCGCCTAGGCAATAATTTTGATTTTTTTTGAGCAGGAAAAACTTAATATTTTCAAGATTAATGTCAAGAACTAATCATTTATATTGACTGATCACTACATATACAGGACTACCGAAAGTTTTTTGTTAACTAATTATCCAGGCATGATATCATACCTCAAATCACCAACACCAAAATAATTATGTATTATGCCATGTCCGGTTGAATACTTATAACCTACATTCCGCACGACAAAATGTCGTATAAAAAATAGGAGACAGGAGACAGCTATACTGGAGACAGGAGACAGGAGACAATTATAGTTGTCAATAGGAGTAAGTAATATCATGTCCGGTAGCATCGGTATTGTATAGCAAAGGTAGGGAACACTTAACTGGGAACACTTAACTGGGAACAGGCAGGAATACTTAAGGGCAATAAAAAAAACTTAAATTCCCTGTAGATATTCACCCTTGGGTTTACACAAACGCGCCCCAGCGGACATGATATAATTGAGTATTTATACTTAATATTTTCCTGAGAATCTGACTGCTGAGAAAGGTCAAATGTAGGAGCTATATAGTATAAATATCTACCAAGTTATATCATGTCCGGTAGCATCGGTATTGTATAGCAAAGGTAGGCAACAGGCAACAGGCAACAGGCAACAGGCAACAAACAGGAAGGCAATTTAGCAAGAAAAAAACTTAAATTTCCTGTAGATATCCACGCTAAGTTTTACACAAACGATACCAACGGACATGATATTACGGATTTTTCTACTACTTTTAATGTTACAAATTGAAGTGCGGAATGTGAGTTATAAATAACGATGAAGGAGTCAGGAGTTAAGAAGAGAAGAAAGTTTTTCCTGAACGCTATTAAACGGAAATGATATCACCTAACACTTAAAACTTTATTTTTATCAACCAGTTATTTCAGTTGCCAAGGCTGATTTATTCTGTTTTTTTCTGCATAAGAACAGACAAGTGAGTTGATTTAATTTCATTTTAATGAGAGCTTTCACTCAAATTTCAAGGAATTATAACACTACGCGCTGGGAATGGAAAGTAGGGTGGGATAACTACCAAGTTGAAATATAGCCATCTTCATCAGAACTTTAAAATACTCCATTCTTATTTAAAGATTTGATGAAGATCAGCAAAAATTGATGTTTTTTCAAAAAAAAAAGTTCATAATAGTAAGTGTGAATTTCAACTAACTTATTAACCTCAACTAAGTAACCTAGATATATCTGCTATGTATTTTGTAGTCAAGCATAGCAGATTTTTTCTTGTTTCAAAAACTATGAACTACATCATGTCCGTATAAACCCAAACAACCGATTTAAGTCTCTACCAATACAGTAACCGCTGCTACAGCAATTAACATTTCATCATTTTTATCTTCCAATTCAGCGATCGCCCTACCCTGTATTACCATACCCCCATCTTCAATAGTGATACTTTTCTGGCCAAAAGGCAATACAGCCAAAACTTCTTCTACCTTCACCTCTTCTGGATAAGGTACAGCCACCTGTACTTCTACAATCATTTCATTGGGATGACTTAAACCTGCTACTTCCCAGACTCCGGGTAAAGCATTATGAGCGATCGCATTTCTGACAGCTCTAGCTGCAGCTACTGTTGGTTCCTGGCCATGTTGGTCTATCCCCATACCCATTTCAATAATTAAACGTTTTCTCGTCATAACTACCCAAAATTAACTACAATTTGTTCAAAATAATAGAATCACCAGGAATTTCCCAGTGATATCATCTCCGGTAGGATCGTAGCGTATATAGAATAAGTTTCAATTAAAAGAAACCCTTTCCTACGGAATGCTACGCAAACAGCATAGCAGCATAGCTGCCCTCTGCTTTCCTTCCACCAAAGTATAAGTATTCAAGCGGACGTGATATGATTCTATTATCCTATGCTTTGAAGAAGGAGACAGGAGACAGCTATACTGGAGACAGGAGACAGGAGGAAAATTACTTATGGATAGTCAACGACCTGCCGCTCCGCGTCTACGCTCCCCCAAGTAATTTTGAACACCCCCGTTGACGGTGGGGTATTAAACCCACAAAGAAAATGATCAAAAAAAACTGATAGCTTTCAGCAATGGTATACAACTCGAAACAAAGTTTGTTAAAAATTAAATTGAGACAACTGTAAAAACTACCAACATATTCATTATCATTTATGAGAGTTGTCGCTAAATAGAGGGAAGAAATCGCTCCAACCTAGACAGAGCAATAATTCCAATACTTTTGTATTACTAATAGCTACAATCCTTACATAACAAAGGTTTTGGGGATTTTTTAAGTTATCAAGCGACAAGTCTATTGGTTAGCCAAAAAACTAAAATTATATGACAGAATCAAAAGCTAAAGTTAGAAAAGCAGTAATTCCAGCAGCAGGTTTTGGTACTCGGATGTTTCCAGCTACTAAAGTTGTCAAAAAAGAACTATTTCCGATTATTGACAAGGATGGTAGGGCAAAACCGATAATTCAAATAATTGTGGAAGAAGCCATAAATGCAGGAATAGAAAATGTGGGAATAGTAATACAAAAAAGCGATTTCCAAGTTTTTACAGATTTTTTCCAAGCTATCCCTAGTTATTATCAGAAACTTTCACCAGAGAAACAAGAATATTGTGAATATTTACAAAATTTAGGCAGTAAAATTACTCTATTAACTCAGTCAGAACAAGCTGGTTATGGTCATGCAGTTTTCTGTGCTAAAGAGTGGGTGGGAGATGAACCTTTTGTGTTATTACTAGGAGACCATATTTATACTTCAGAGGTAAAAAAATCTTGTGCAAGTCAAATTTTGCAAGTCTACGAACAGACCAATAAAAGTGTAATTGGCGTGAGAATAATACCAGGGACAGAAATACATCATTATGGTTGTATTAGTGGGAGTTTAGTTGCCGATGGCATAATTAATATAGATACAATTTATGAAAAACCAGAACTAAATTATGCCAGACAAAAACTTCATGTGGCAGGAATGAAAGAAGATGAATTTCTAGGAGTTTTTGGCATATATTTATTGACAACCAAAATATTTGATTACCTAGAAGAAAATATCAAACAAAATGTTAGAGAAAAAGGAGAATTTCAACTGACATCTTGTTTAGATAAGTTGCAAAAAACAGAAGGAATGAACGGGTATTTGGTAAAAGGGAGATGCTTTGACACCGGAATGCCAGATGTGTATTGGCAGACAATGATTGATTTTCGTAATGCTTGAGAGTATCATTGTAGAGAAAAATTTAGAACACAAGGGAAAAACTTACTATGACTCATTTTGGTTTAATATGTCCCGGATCGACAGGACACCTAAACACAATGCTTCCCTTGGGGCAAGAATTAAAAAGGCGCGGTCATCGCGTTACTATGATCGGGGTGCTTGATGCTGAAGCTAAAACATTAGCAGCAGGATTAGAATTTCTAGCTTATGGTACAGAAGAATATCCCAAAGGAGGGATGGCAGAATCTTTAAATCAGCTGAGTAAACTTAGCGGGTTAGCTGCCTTTCGCTATACCATTAACCTATTTAAAGACGGGGCAAATGTTTTGCTTCGGGATGCTCCGCAAGTTATCAAAAATGCTGGCGTAGATGCTTTACTAATTGACCAAGCTTCATCAGCAGGTTCGATCGCCGATTTTCTCAACATTCCTTTTATCACTATCTGTAGCGCAGTAGTATTAAATCCAGATGAGAATGTCCCCCCTTATTTGACCAACTGGAAATATAGCACCGCCTGGTGGGCAAAATTACGCAATCAAGCTGGTTATGCTTTGTATAAACGCCTGAGAAAACCGATCGCGCAAGTAGTAGCTGAGTATCGTCGCCAATGGAATTTACCTCTATACTCTCAACTTGGTGATGCTTATTCTCAACTAGCTCAAATTAGTCACCAACCTGCTGAGTTAGAATTTCCCAGGAAAAATTTGCCCCAGTGGTTTCATTTTACTGGACCCTATCATTATTCCAGTAGTCGAGAACCTGTTTCCTTTCCTTGGGATAAATTGACAGGAAAACCTCTGATTTATGCTTCTATGGGAACTGTGCAAAATCGTCTGATTGATGTCTTTTATAAAATTGCAGCAGCTTGTGAGGGGTTGGATGCTCAGTTAGTAATTTCTCTGGGTGGGTCTGCAACTCCAGAATCTTTACCTAATTTGCCAGGAAGTCCTTTAGTTGTGGAATATGCGCCCCAGTTAGAGTTGCTCAAGAAAGTCACTCTTACTATTACTCATGCAGGTATGAATACAACTTTGGAATGTTTAAATAATGCAGTGCCAATGGTTGCTATTCCTATTGCTAACGACCAACCAGGAATAGCAGCGCGAATTGCTTGGAGTGGAGCAGGAGAAGCTGTACCTCTGAAACGTTTGACTGTACCTAGGTTAAAAAACGCCATTTCCCAGGTATTGACACAACCTTCATATAAACAAAATGCTTTGAGACTACAGAAAGCGATTGACACAGCAGGTGGGGTAACTCGTGCTGCCGATATTATTGAACAAGTAGTATCTACAGGAAAACCAGTCTTAGCAGGAACTATATAACTAGGAGAAAATTAATTATTATGACTCATTTTGGTGCTATCTGTCCTACACATTTTACAGGACATCTAAATACAATGCTACCTTTGGCACAAGAATTAAAAAGGCGGGGTCATCGCGTCACCTTTATTGGAATAGTTGGTTATGAAGCTAAGGTACTGGGAGCAGGATTAGAATATCTTGGCTATGGTAAAGAAGAACTTCCTCAAAGAGTGATGACAGAATATTTGGATCATCTCAGTCAACTTAGTGGCATACCTGCTTTTCGCTATGCTGTAGTTACAATTTTGGAAAAAGATGCAAATGCTTTTCTTCAGGATGCTCCACAAATTATCAAACATGCTGGCATAGATGCTTTGCTTATTGACTCGGTTTCAACAGGAGGGGCAACGATCGCCGAGCTTCTCAAAATTCCTTTTATCACTATTTATAGCGTAGTGCTATCTCTTCAAGAGAATACCGTTCCTCCTATTTTCACTAACTGGAAATATAACCGTTCTACTAAACTTACCCAAACTTACCCAAAATGGTATTTTGAGCTTTGGAGCTAGCTTCCTGTTTCACTGAAGACCACTGACCGCAGTCTGTAACTTATCTTCTCCACAGGCTTAAAATCGCTTGGAACTCAAGCTACTGATGCACATAGTTTTCTAGGTTGATAGCAGCATTGAAGTCTCTATCTGCTCTTGAACCACAGTTGCTACATTCGTAAGTTCTCATACTCAACGGCATTTTTTGTCGATGCCCACAATGAGAGCAGAGCTGAGAACTTGGATAAAATCTATCAGCTATTACTAACTTTGAGCCATACCATTTACACTTGTACGATAGCTGACGCCTAAATTCATAAAAGCCACAGTCTGCTATCGCACTTGCCAGTTTATGGTTTTTCAGCATTCCACTTACATTCAAATCCTCTATGACTATGGTGCTGTGGTTTTTAGCTAACCATGTTGTCAGTTTATGTAATGCGTTTGCTCTGATATCAGCTACTTTTTTGTGAGTCTTGGCTAGTCTTTTTACGGCTTTGGCTCTGTTTTTGCTACCAGGCTCTTTTTTCTTGAGACGCCGTTGATAACGAGTTAGTCGTTTTTTGGCTTGTTTGTAGGCTTTGACATTAGCAAATCTTGTTCCATCACTACAAGTTGCTAGAGTATTTATGCCAATATCTACACCGATAATATCTCGTTTTTTAGTCGGAGGTTTGGGCTCACATTCATCATATTTAAAACTAATGTACCAATTATCTGCACGTTTTGAGATTGTGACATTTTTTACTGGTACAGATGGTAAGATTTCATAAGTTTTTACTATTCCTATTCTTGGTAGTTTAATATAGTTTCCTTGAACAATTTTGATACTTCCTTCTAAGTAAAAACTGTCTTTTTTCCCCTTTTTCTTAAATTTTGGAAATCCACATTTGGGAATAGTTAAAAAGTTTTTAAATGCCCTGTCTAAATCTCTTAAAGCTTGCTGGGGGGCACACTTTGATACTTCATAATACCAGGGATTTTCACTTTTAACTTCAGCAATTAAACGTTTATGCAAAGTGATAGCACTAGGCCGTTTCTTAGTTGATTCGTACTCAGTTATACAAGTTGCTAATCCCCAATTATAAGCATGACGAGCTACACCTGCGTGTTTGGCAAGTATAGTTCTTTGGTAATTGTTGACTTTTAATTTGGTCCTAATTGATTTCATTTGAACAGGTTAAGCCATGAAAATAAAGTCTATTAAATTATTTTAAGATAATTTTAATGTATGATAGCAGATCATCAGCATATTTTCAATATTTCTTAATAATTGTCCAACTTTGTCCAATTATTTGGCTTCAGTAGTTAGCCCCACCTGGTGGGCAAAACTGCGTAACAAATTTGAGTACCGTAGATCTAGACGCTGGGCTAAACCTTTGATAGAGGTCGTGAGTAAATATCGTACTCAATGGAATTTACCTTTGCAACCTCAGCCTGATACTCCTAATTATCAATTAGCTCAAATTAGTCACCAACCTGCTGAGTTAGAATTTCCCAGGAAAAATTTGCCTGAGTGCTTTCATTTCACAGGACCATTTCATTATTCAGGTACTAGAGAACCTGTTGCCTTCCCTTGGGATAAGTTAACTGGGAAACCTTTAATTTATGCTTCTCTTGGAAGTTTAGTAAATCGTTTTTTTGATATCTTTGATAAAATTGCAGCAGCTTGTGAGGGGTTGGATGCTCAGTTAGTAATTTCTCTGGGGGGTTCAGCAATTCCAGAATCTCTACCGAACTTACCGGGAAATCCCCTAGTTGTCAAATATGCACCTCAGTTAGAACTGCTGCAAAAAGTTACTCTGACTATTACTCATGCAGGAATGAACACAACTCTAGAATGTTTAAACAATGGAGTACCAATGATTGCTATTCCTATTGCTCTGGATCAACCAGGAATAGGAGCACGAATAGCTTGGAGTGGAGCAGGGGAAGCTATACCACTGAAGCGCTTGACTGTACCTCGGTTAAAAAAGGCAATTTCTAAAGTGCTGACAAAACCGTCATATAAACAAAATGCTTTGAGATTACAGTCAGCAATTCAGCGATCGGGTGGGGTAACTCGTGCTGCTGATATTATTGAACAAGCAGTATCTACAGGAAAACCTGTCTTAGCAGGAACGATAAACTAGGAAGGCAGAAACAATTTTTCAACTTCTACTTTTCTCCTGATCTGAAATCCGGTTATACATTTGTCGCACTTTATATAGCGCTGTGCGCAGGCAACAGCTCCGGAAGAGGGAATAAAAAACCTTTGAAGAAGGAGACAGGAGACAGGAGACAGGAGACAGGAGGAAAATTACATGGGGATAGTCAACGACCTGTCGCTCCGCGTCTACGCTCCCCCAAGTAATGCGTGAACACCCCCGTTGACGGTGGGGTATTAAACCCACAAAGAAAATGATAATATAAGACTTTTAGCTATTGGACAGTTCTTGTAATTTGTAAATATGCCAGCGCACATTGCTATATAAAAAAACTTCTGGCATTGAAGCTTTCTTTCCCTACTGCCTACAGCAAAGCTGCCTTCTGCCTTCCTTCCTCTAAAGTGTAAGTATTCAACCGTTAGCGTAGCTCCCCCTCCGGGGGAACATGATATAAAAAATCAAATCAATTATTCCAAAGAAATTATCAATTCTTTACGCCTACTCCCTACAGCAAAGCTGCCTACTCCCTATGCGTGGAGGAGATGTCTAATTATCATTACATTTAAGCAACGCCAAACAATTGTGCTATCCCCCATCTCCCAATCTACCCCATATCTTTAGCTCCCCATCAATGTTCCATCTGAGTGTCATTGCCAAATTTTTCTAAATTATTTTCCTTTCGTGCCTCCTAACTCCCGATCTAATTACATCAATGCTACCGAATTTGATATCATTTCAGTGTTCTATAGAATTATGCTCAAATTATTCTGAACTAAGCACAGAATCACGTTCCGCTAGTAGACGACGTAATTCCTGTTGTCGAGCGCTATCAAGTGGAAAATTCCAGATAGCGATCGCTGCTAAAAGACTAATTGGGATAGGAACACAAATAAATATATATTTAAGCGCCTCAATTGCTGCGGGAGTATTTGTACCTCCAGGAACAAAACCAATCCAATCTAGAATAGGGTAAACCAGACCAACTCCTAAAGCAGAACCAACTTTGTTAGTCATGGTCAACAAAGAATAGTACAGACCTGTACGCTGTGTACCAGATTCCAGGTTGTCATGGTCTGTAACATCTGCCATGATCGAGCGTAACAAAAATGCTCCCGCACCAGATTCGATGCCAAACAGAATATTAACTAAAGCATATAGCCATAAATTCCCTGGTTGAACTAGCAATAAAGTAATGAGAATTATACAACCATAAATTTTAGCAACACCAAAAGTTCGATGCTTCTCCAAGCTATAACTAAGACGCATCCAGAAAGGAATGCCACAAAAACTAGCAATGAAATAGAGTAAAAGCATGAGACTAGACCATTGACCTAGATCCATGGCATAAGTAACAAAAAAAATGTAGATTGAACCAATAATTCCAGGAGCAAGACCAATCATAACATTTGCCAGCAGAACTCGCATTAGTAGCTTGTTTTTCAACAGCAGAGAAGTTGACTTGAGCAAACCAAGTTGAGGTGGTGGTGTCACAAGTCTTTCTTCAACATGACAAACAGCGATCGCTACAGTAATAGGCAGTAGTACAATAGTAAACCAACCCATAGCAGCAACTTTATTCCCAGCATCAACACTCTTAGTCTGCTCAAGAATCGTTGGAAGTATCAAGACAGCTAACATTCCAAAGACTAGAGCAAACTCTCGCCAACCTTGAATTCGCGATCGCTCATAATAATCAGATGATAATTCTGCACCCCAAGACATATGAGAGATACTCAACAGAGTCCAACCCACATACAGCAGCAACATCCAAAACAGAAGATAATTTCCCGTGACTGGTGCTTCGGGAATAAATACTTTGTAAACGCAAATCATTAAAATGGGAACAGATAATATAATCCAATGACGGCGACGTCCAAGGGGAGTTGTGACTTTATCACTGAGAATACCAAGAACTGGATCGGTAAAAACGTCCCAGAAACGGGTAATCATAAAAATTGTGCCCACCAGAGAAAGGCCAAGTCCCATTTCTTCTGCATAAAAAGGGGGGAGGTAGACCAAAAGAGGAAGACCAAGAGCGGAAAGGGGTATTGCGGGAGAGACAAAAGCTGCGATAGTTTTTTTGGTCAGATTCATCTTTTTGTATTATTTATGGCCTTGGAGCAAGTATGAGATTATATTTCATTTAATTTTAGTTAGATGAATCATAAATTACCGAATAATTAATAATTAGGGTTTGCTGAAAAAGTCTTTTTGCTGAGGTAGGAGACAGGAGACAGGAGACAGGAGACAGGAGAAATGGGGGATTTAAAGGAGGTAGTAGGAAGAATTATCCCTTGATTTTTCTGCGATAGTCAACCCTACATCCTAGCTTTTTGAGTTCCCTAGAACGAAAACCTTGTACAATTGCTAGACCCAAAAATGCGCTCAACCTTTATATGTCAATGGTTTTAAATTTAATCAGCAAGCCCTAATTAATAATTAAGAGTTGATAGTTAATAATTATTCATTCAACAATTCACGCCTTGAAGCATCCCCTTGGATAGGGGATAAAATAAAAAAAGTCCTTTGACTCAATCCTATCCGTTTTAAGAAGAGGTAATTATTAATTGTTAATTGTTAATTGTTAATTGTTAATTGTTAATTGCTGAAATTAGTTCTATATTTACTTAAGATTGGGGGAAATCTTTTGGGCAATACTGAGGCGATCATGATTTGTAATTTTATTTGTCATAACCTAAAGTACCAGGAACAATAAAATCTGGTATTTTAATCTCTGGATGTTTCTCTAATAACCGATAAATTTTTTGGCGAATATCTACAATATCTGGTTTATCTATTTGATTATTACGAGTATTTTCTTGTGACAAATTAGAGCCACTTTGAGAATCTTTAGTAAAGGCTTTACAAGCATTATCAACTTCAGAAATAGGTAATCCACAATACTGAACAATAGATGTCACTATTAATTGTGGATTTGCTACTAAATCTTCGTAACGAACGGCACAAGCAGGAACACCTTTTTTGTAGAGGTATAGATAACGTTGCATCACGGATAACCACATAGTTGTATATAAATCAATTGCATTAAGGTCTGTAAAATCAATATAATTAGAATAATCCTTGAGCAATGGGATAGCTTTACTGTAACGTTCTATGTTTTCTTTGATAGTTGGAAGTATCGAACTCATAAAGGCAAAAGCACGCATAGCAGATTTTACATAATCTTCAGCATTTCGATATAAGAAAATTGCCTTATAATTAGGAAGTACATTGTGTATTAATTCTCCTAATTCAATACAAAAACTCCGCAATTTTATGACACAGCATGAAGATTTTCCTCTTACATTAGGTTTGCTTACAAGATAAATACAAAGCTTAAGTAATTCAGCTATTTCATCATCATTACTACCATCAGTATTTCGCATTCCTACTATTTGGGAAAAAACATCAGGTTCAGATAAACTAAGCACATTATCTACTTGGTTAAATACTTTGCTTAGTAAAGTCGAACCACAACGCCCTACAGAATAAATTATTACTAGATTTTTAATTGGTTCTATTTCTTCTATTAATTGTGGAATTTCAGCCAAAGGAACAGCAATTAATTTCTGAGCATGGTCATATTGAGCATGATAAAAAAAGGCTGCCTGAGAAAGATCGATATCTAAGGGAGTTTCTACAAAAATTGCTCGTTGATTTTGTGCGTCGAGACAATATAAACTAATATTAGGATTTTTAATAATCGTTTTGGGGTCAATTGTTTCCCCTTCCTGATAATCAAAATCCTCTAGTTTAGCAATTGTATTAGCAGGGGTGCGATTTTTCTTTTGAATATGAAGAATTTTGGTACTCATTTTGATTAAGGATAATTAAGAATTTTTTGATTAGTTATGGGTAGACAAATGAGAATTGATTATTTCTACAGCTTGTTTAACTCCATTTTCAGCAGAGATTTTTTGGCCTAAGATACGCGCTTTTTCTTTCATGGTTTCATCGCTAGTAGCAATCTTAATTGCAGCAGCTAATTTTTCAGCCGTTAATTTTTGTCGTGGTATGGGTTGAGTTCCCACGCCTAAATTAGCCACTCTTTGCCCCCAGAAAGGTTGATCTACAGCAAAAGGTATAATAATAGAAGGAACACCAGCTCGCAACCCCGCAGCAGTTGTACCTGCACCACCATGATGAACTACTGCTGCCATCTGGGGAAATAACCAATCATGGGGAACTGAGTCAATCTTAAATATATTCTCTGGTAAATCAGCATTGGTTAATGCACCCCAACCTTTCAACAAAATACCTCTTTGTCCACTTTCATTCAAAGCATCAAGTACCAATTTTGTTAACGCTTCTGGGTTAGTATCACTCATACTGCCAAAACCAATATACACAGGGGGAGAACCTCCTTGAAGGAAATCTACTAATTCTTGTGGTGGTTGCCAATTTGCCGGGCTATCTAAAAACCAATATCCTGTAACATAAGCCCAATCTTGCCAATCTGAAGGTTTTGGTAGAACATTAGGACTATAGCAATGGAGGGTTGGAATTTTTTGTTGTCTTTGACAACTATAAACACCTGTAATGGGAATTGGTGATAAATTTAGGGTTTCGGTTCGCCAACCGAACATGATATTACTTTTGACTTTTGACTTTTGACTTTTAACTTTTAACTTCATCAAGCAATACTCCCCCGCTTCCGAGTCTCTTTATAAGAAGTTCCCACATTTTTCAAACCAGCTTTAATCATTTCCTGTTCCAATAAAGCAAAGAAACTCGCCCGGTCGCCTCCCCTAACCACCGCCTGATTATGAGCTTCCGCTAATACCACCGGATAACCATAACCCTTTTGCACTTGAGCCAACATCATTCCTAACACTAACTCCAACATTTCTTCATCCTCAGCCACCCATTCTGGCATATCAATTCTGGCAACTTCCGTACCAACATTCACATAACAAAAATAGATAATATTATCCCCATATAAATCTAAAATTCTAGCCGAAGATTGCCATAAAGGACTTCTTTGCCCAGGTTGCAATATTGAACCCCAAAATACCACATCTCGCAAGGGTTCAAATGACTGACAAGGTGCTTTTTCCGTAAAACCAAATCCTCCTAAACCAACATTCGGACAATTACTTATACAATCAGGTTCATCATAAATACAAGCCTTTAAACGTAAAAAAGATAAACTTTCACTACTCCGAGAAGCACTCAAATAACCAATCAAAGGAATACCCGCTAACTTTAATTTATTCCAAGCATCTAAAATCGGATTTAAAATTCTATCCCGTGCTTCAGAAGGCAAAGATTCTAAGAACCAATAAATCAGAGAACCATCAACCATTGCTAATATTGGCGAACCTAAATTATTAGAATTATTTTCCCTCCATTCACAACCTAATTCTGCTAAAACCAAAGCCTCAGAAATAGTCCGTCGATAACCCATCCATTCTTCAGTTTTAATTCCCCATTGTCGAGAAATATAAAGGTCATCTGCTTGATAAAAAATTTCTGGAATACTATCTAAAAGTGGATAAATACTTTCACCATAATTCAACATTACTCGCCCAATATTTAGCAAATAACAATAGGCTATTTCATGGTGACTTGGTGCTATTTGAGAACCGTCTGTAGCAAATACTGTATGATTTTTTGGCGGAGGATTAATTAAGGGATAAGTATCTAAAGATTCTATAGGAATAGCTGGATTAAAAAGTATGCGATCGCTCCAACTTTCTTCTAATTCTAATAATTCTTCTTGTTCAGTTTTTGCCTCTTCTAATAATTTTTGAGCTATTTCTAATCTATTTTGTGCTGCCATTGCTTCTGCTTTGAGATGTTGGCTCATCCCTTGCATTTGTTTCGCTAGTTTTGTTAGGTCTAGCATTGTTTTTATTTCCTAATTTTTAGAGATTTAAGTAGTTAATTAATAAGGAAGTCTAGTAGTGGACTGTTTCGCCTAAAATAGTGCATTAGCCTTTTTGATAATCACCCCATCACCCTGTCATTACATTCCCCTACCCCCATTTTCTAATGCACATTTTTAGATGAAACAATCCAGTAGGGTGCGTTAGCGAAACGAAGTGGAGCGTAACGCACCGTTTTTGATCGAGATTTACGCATCCACCATATTTAGTAGGGGCGAATGCCATTCGCCTTACAGATGGTGTATAATTCCATTTTTTGTGTAAGTCCTGTTGATTTTGCCTGGTGCGTTACGCTATCGCTAACAGCACCCTACTTTCCCTACTTTCCCACTTTTTTCTTTATACTTTATACTTTCCACTTAGAAAAATTCTGGCAAAACTGAGTAGAAGATAATAAATGAATAGGTGGATATTGAGTTACAGATTCTCGTTCTTTCTGAGTATTGTAACCCCAATCTGCTAAAAATAATTCTACTTCTTTTAAATCCGATTGTTTTTGTACAGATAGTAAAGTTTTCAATCTATCTTCAACAAACCAAATAATTGTTCCTGCTCCTGATGCTGCTGATAACATTCTCAGAGTTTCATATTTAGGACGTTTACATTCTTTACCAATAATATCCGTTTCTGGTAAATTCACACCTTGTTTTTGGAGGAGCGATCGTACAAACCGCCCCTCTTTAGTTGTCACAATAACTGGTTTAACTTCTGATACTATTAACTGCTTTAATTTTTCCACTACTCCTGGATAAAACTCATGTAAAGACAACCATCCTTCTAAATCTTTTGCTATCCATTCATCTCTAGTAGTATCTAGACAACTACCAATTTCTCCTGGATTTTGATTCTCTTCAGTCACAATTTTTGTAGCGATCGCCTGCCATTCCTGTAAAATACTTTCTTCTTCAATACCTAATATTAATGCCCGAATCAAAACAGGCATTTCCCAGCCAATTTCAATTACGGGACGTAATTGATAAAACTGTTCTGCCAAATCATTATTTGGTATTTGCTGTGATGGTTGCCAAATTTGACAGTAGGTGCGCCAGGCCGTTTGAAAATATTCAACCAGTCCATTGCATAAAACGCCATCAAAGTCAAGAGCTAGAAGAGTAGGAATTGTTGTTTGCATAATTTAAAAGTTCAAAATCAAAAATTAAAAGTAAGACTGCTCGGTCGCTGTTGCCTACTCTAAATAAATTTTATCGTCAACTTTAGGCTGATTAAACCTAAAACCCTGAACCAACAACCTTCTTCAGTAGTCCTGCATGGTAATGGTAAGGATATTTATTATATATTTTTTAATTTCTCCTACTGCCCCATCCCCCCAGGGCTAATTTTTTGTCGCCAGAAAATACTAATATAAAATACATTTTAGTTGTACAAATATACTATACAAATCTCCCCACCTCCCCATCTCCCCATCTCCCCATCTCCCCACACTCCCTGAGATGTTGGATTTTTTAACAAAACTATGTTTTTTACTTTAACTATGGTTACAATAACTACAGGTTTATTAAAATTTAAGAATTCAATAAACAAACAAAGACCAATCACAAAAATTGGTTGTTCTAATTATCAAGCGATAAACCAATTTTAATAATGGAGAGGTAAAATTATGAGTACTAACGGTAATATGACAGAAACTAATAAAACTACTGACACCAGTAGTAAAACTACTACTCAAAGTAATCAGCCAACAAAATTGGATCAAGGGTCTCAACAGCGTACCACTTTACAAGTTGAAACTAAACCAGTACAAGAAAAGCAAGCACAAGAGTCTCAAGTCTCTGGAAAATTAGCCTTACCTGGAAATCGTCCTATTGGCACAACTAATCTTAAGTATACTCAAACAATTTCTAATCGTCCTGTAGTTTCAACAGGTCTTGAAGTACATCATACAATGTCCGCTTCTGGAATTCGTCCAGTTGTTTCTAGTGGATTAGAGTTTAATAGTACTATTACTGCTTCTGGAGTTCGCCCTATAGGTACTAATCATTTAGAAGTTAGTCAAACTTTGATGAATCGTCCAGTTGCTTCTAATCAGGTTGATAATGAAGGTTTGATGGGTTTTTTAGATTAGAATTTAACCATTTTCTTCTAATTTAGAAAGTGTGTCTATAGATTATTAATTACGTTTGTTTGTCAAAATTTAGATTATTTTGGCAAACTGTAACTATAAAAGAGGGATTAGGGAGTAGGGAGTAGGGAAAAGGGAGAAATAATTGATAATTTATGTGCAATAATTGATTTTATTTTTGATTATTGGAGATATCCAATAAATAATTCACTATTCATTATTACCTATCCTTGAAGTAGATAGGATTGACAAAAAGTAAAATATTTTTTTGTTTGTTGTTTGTTTATTCAGATGATAAAGATGCTTTAACTATGAATTATTCGGTAAATACTGAAAGATATACTAAATTTTTTTTGCGGAATAATTCTGTTAAATAATTTTTCTCAAAAATTTTATTGATTTCCCTAATTTTATTTTTTACTATTCTCTCTCTAGTTACATATAATTTTCAACCTTATAGCTACTCGAACGGAGAAAGGTTTTGTTTATTATTTAATTTAAGCAGTCTGATAATGATTTGTGAAAAATCCAGAACTTATAGATAGAAAATCAAAAAACTTGATCTCTAACCCCTAATTAAAAATTTTCGTAATTCCTAGATTTTATTCACAACTAAAATAGGACTACCATGTATAGCAATGTGCGCTGGCATATTTACAAATTACAGTAACTGTCCAATAGCTAAAAGCCTGATATTATCGGTTTTTTATTCCCCCTTCCGGAGCTGTTGCCTGTTGCCTGTTGCCTGCGCACAGCGCTATATAGCATTTTTATTTGCAATGTCAAACAATAGTTAGTTATTTACTAACATTAAAAAGTCCGGTAAACCATCTTACCTTTTGCCTCTTGCCTTTCGCCTTTTTCCTAAAATTTGCCAGATTTTTGAAACAACTAAAATGAAATTTATACTATATTATATTCATGATTTTTTTGACTTTAAATGGAGGACTATGAGTAATTTTTCTACTAGATTTAATCTATATAACTTGAAAGTTTTATACTTTATAGCAATATTCAGTATAGTTATTGCCATTAGTGGTTGTACTCCATCAGCTCAATCAACTGGTATTCAAGTAAATTCAGAAGAATTAGAAAAGCAAGTATTACAGATTATTAGTAATAATCCAGAAGCAATTATTGAATCAGTACAAGCTTACCAACAACAACAACTGGAACAACAGCAAGCTAGTAAGCAAGAAGCATTAAAACAGTTTAAAACCAATCCTCAAACAAAAATTGGTAATTCTCCAACTTTGGGTTCTACCGAGCAAAAAATCGTGTTGTTTGAATTCTCCGATTTTCAATGTCCTTTCTGCTCTAAAGTGCAAGGAAATCTTAAAGAATTTATGGATAAACATCAAGATAGAGTAACTTTAGTATTTAAGCATTTACCTCTAGTAAGAATTCACCCTCAAGCAATTCCAGCAGCTAAAGCATCTTGGGCAGCTCAACAACAAGGTAAATTTTGGGAATATCACGATGCTTTATTTGAACAACAGGATAAATTAGGTGAAGAGTTCTATATAGAAATTGCTAATAATTTGAACTTAGATATAGAGAAGTTTAATAGCGATCGAAAGTCTCAGGAAGCAACTGAGTCAATTCAACAAGATTTTCAACTAGCTCAAGAAATTGGTGCTTCTGGTACACCTTTCTTTGTGATGAATGGAGAAACTTTTTCTGGTGCAGTAAAAGTATCAGATATGGAGAAACTTTTGGCTAAAGTTAGTCAATAAATTTACCTTTTGAAAAAATTAAAAATAGATGGCTTGAAAAGGGAAGAAGAGAAAGTTAGATGGAATAGCTAACGGGTATTTGGTCCGCATCTACAAACTCCAACTAATTGCAGATACCATATAGAACTCATTTGGTATCTTTGCAAAGGTATGTGTTTTTGGCATAGAAGTCAGGGGTCAGGAGTCAGGAAATTCAGAAATAGAATAGGGGACAAAACGGATGGGACCCCGCGCCGTCGCATGGCGCAAGAGGTCGAGGGATGGCGTTAGCGTTTGCGATAGCATTCCGCTAGGAAAGCTCCTCTGTTTGCGCAGCATTCCGCAGGAAAAGAGGCAGCGACTCTCTCTGTCAAGAGCGGGTATCCTCACCATATCTAATCGACCAACAGAGCGGTCAGATCCTGCGTCAGCGCAAGACGCAAGGGAATGCTGACTCCTGTGAGGGAACGCGCACCAACGTAATTCTCAAGTAGCAATTAATTAAATTCAACAAGATGTTTAACTAGCTCAAGAAATTGGTGCTTCTGGTACGCCTTTTTTTTGTGATGGATGGAGAAACTTTTACTGCACCAGAAAAAGTATCATATCAAATCCGGTTAAACAACCATAGAATGGTTAAGTTAGGAGGAGTCAGGAGTCAGTCCTCAGGAGTCAGGAGAAGAAAGAATTACAAAGATGAGCGTAGTTATGACGATTGAAGATTTTTTTTATGTCCAATTAAACGGATTTGATATCAGATATGGAGATGGCTTTAGCTAAAGTTATTTAGTAGATACTTTGCCTGGTCTTGCAAGAGACAAAAGCATTAAAAAAGATTGAATTTTGACTTTTGCTAGAGGTTTAAATCAATCTCAACCAAAAAAAAATTAAAAATGGATTGTACAATCCATTTTTAATTTTAATAATTTTTTATTAAACTGTATTTTTTATTATTAAACAGTAACTAACTCAGGTGCAGAAACAGGACGCTTACTGTTACGAATACCATTAATTGCTTCTGCATAATCATCAGCTTTAAACACGGCAGAACCTGCAACAATAGCATTAGCACCAGCTTCTAATACCTGCCAAGTATTATTAGTCTTAAGACCACCATCAACTTCAATCCAAGGATCGAGTCCTCGCTCATCACACATTTCACGAAGCTTACGAATCTTAGATACTACTCCAGGAATAAAACTCTGGCCTCCAAAACCAGGGTTGACACTCATAATCAACACCAAGTCACACAAATCTAAAGTATATTCAATTAATTCTAATGGTGTAGAAGGATTAAGAACTACACCAGCTTGCTTACCCAACTCTTTGATTTGGCCTAGAGTTCGGTGCAAATGGGGTGAAGCATTATGTTCAGCATGAACAGATATAATATCAGCACCTGCCTTAGCAAAATCTTCAACATATTTCTCTGGCTCCACAATCATTAAGTGGACATCAAGAGTTTTTTCAGTGACAGGGCGAAGTGCTTGGACTATTAATGGACCGATAGTAATGTTAGGTACAAAACGGCCATCCATTACATCAACATGAATCCAGTCAGCACCAGCTTGGTCTACAGCTCGTACTTCATCTCCAAGACGGCTAAAATCTGCTGATAGTATAGATGGGGCAATAACAATAGGTTTTTTCTGCATAGTGGTCATAAGAGTGAATGTTCTCCTACTATTCTCTGTTGCGTAAATTTTAACACTAATTTAATAATTTATTGTCAGAATATATATGTAGCATTGAAATTTGAGATATAAACAAAAAATTAAATGTTTGAGGAAACAGGGGAAAGTCAAATGTTTGACAGGGTTTTTAGGAGGAAAAAAAATTAATAACTTACAAAATACTTACCAAGAAAGTCAGTAACATGGTGAGTAGAGAAATCTGTTTTAGGAAAATCTAATAAAGATATATCATTCCGGTCAGAATAATCATCAAAATCTCCAAAAAATTCACCAATATCAGGTAAAAATCCTGGCATTGATACTGAATTTTTTATGAGTTTATTATAAGAAAAATTAACTTTTGAATAATAACATATAACTTTTATTTGTGAAATCATAAAAAATCAGTTATTTTAACTTTTTGACAAACATGAATTTTTAAATTATTTTGATATATATACGCAATAAATATCGGTAATTTGCTATCTACCATGATTGTAAATGTATATTTTTCATCCTCAAGTACATACTCAAAATTCATATCAAACTTCCAGTGCTCCCCTCTATTTTTTTGATAATCTAGGATGAATCTCTCAACTTATTCTATAGAAGCATTAGTTTGTAGATGAAAAATAAACTTGTTTAAGTCAAGTTTTTCATTGATTAAATGTGGTATATATTTTATATTTTCAGCTTGAATTAAATGTATCATCACCTCTATATATTTTTTCAGTTGTTAATTTAAGGTAATTAAACGAAGAAACCAAAATGGGATATACTTATTCTAATTCAAATCTTCTTATTGTTATTATAGTGACTTTGATTTTCTGTACCCTCAAAAAAAAGAGATTACCAGAATCTGACAGATTTAAGTTATATAAATACCAACAAAAACTGAACTTTTGCTAATAACCAAAATGAAAAATACTCAGCAACTAGAAAACTCTAACATTAACCGCCTACAACTATATTTATTAGTCACTCCAGTATTAGGTTTCTTCATGGCAATGTGGATTCTGTATCGTCAACACCGTAGTCCACAACATAGAGCAGTCAGCAAATTAGTTATTACTTTAACCATGATGTGGATCTTGGGCAATATTTTATTACAACCAGGGACTGAAGTTGGGGAATCTGGGACTATCACACTGTTATTAATAAATAGCCTGCTAACTACTAGCTACTTCATAATAAGTTTAGGGCTAATGGTTCGTATTTGGAAAAAACAACCATTATGGCTACCAGGAATTAGCCGGATAGCAGAAAAAGTGGTAGGTAAACATTTATGATAGTCGAAGATTCTATTAAACTATTGAAAATTCTAATTTTCAGTAAAATTTTTCTGACAATAAAACCTTATTTTAATATTTAGTGTGTGAGGAAGCCAGTGCCCGCTAATAAATTTTTACATTCAACCTCTAGAAAATATTCAATAACAGAAAATCTACAGAGACAACCTACCCAATTTGGTCCAGGACATTGGTTTGGTTTAGGTCTAGGTTTAGCCGGAGTGGCAATGATATCTGCAACAGCAGGCGCTCTCTTAGCCGTATCTCTTTCCAGCACTCCACTAATGCAACAAAAGCTCTCTCCAGAAGAAGCAGCAGTATTTTCTCAACAAGACCTGGCCAAAAGTAATATGAGATTGCCAGAGTTAACCCGACCTGTAAATATATTGTTATTGGGAATAAAAGTATTAACCTCAGATTTAGAAGAATATCCCCATGATAATGATATAGGATATCACGCTTTGGTTAATTCTTTTAAAGGATTATCTGATACGATGCTTCTAGTAAGGTTCGACCCGAAAAATCAGAAGTTAACTTTGCTTTCTATTCCTAGAGATACTCGTACTTATGTGGAAGATCGAGGCTTAACCAAGATTAATGCTGCGAACTATTATGGAGGACCTGCTAAAAGTGCCAAAGCTGTGAGTGAACTTCTTGGTGGGGTAGGAATTGACCGTTATATTCGAGTCAATGTACAAGGAGTAGAAAAATTAATAGATGCTCTTGGGGGTGTCAAAGTTAATGTGCCCAAAGACATGAAATATCAAGATGATAGTCAACATTTGTATATTAATCTCAAAGCTGGGGAACAACATCTCGATGGCGATCGGGTTCTACAATTTTTGAGATTCCGCTACGATAATTTAGGGGACATTGGGCGAGTGCAACGCCAGCAACTTCTGATGCGAGCATTTATGGAACAGTTGGTTAATGTCAAAACTTTATCACGACTACCAAAAATTCTTTCGGTAATTCAGTCTCATATTGATACAAATTTGAGTGTTGAGGAGTTAGTCGCTTTGATGAATTTTGCTGCTAAAACTGAGCGTTCGAATGTGCAGATGTTGATGGTACCTGGTGAGTTTAGCAACCCTGAAAAGTATAATGCTAGTTACTGGTTGCCCGATCTGACAACTCTAGATACGATGATTGCCAAACACTTTGATTTTGGTTACGATCGCGAACAATTAGAAAATTATGAGTCTTCTTATGTTAGAGTAGCAATTCAAGATAGTACAGATGATTGGGACTCTGTTGATGAATTAGTAAATTCCTTAAACGATGCTGGTTATTGGAATGTCAAAGTGGCTAAACGTTGGAATTCACCTTTGGAAGTGACTCGAATTATTGCTCAGAAAGGAGATATGCAAGCTGCGCAGGAAGTTCAAAAGTCTCTAGGTTTTGGAGAAGTTTTTGTAGAAAGTACGGGATATTTAAGGTCAGATGTGACTATTCAGTTAGGAAAAGATTGGTTATCAATTCAGGATGAGTCTCAAAATTCACGAGATTGGTAGTACAAAAGTCAAATTTTGCAGTTAGGGCGCTATACTTGCAGAAATTTTCTATTTGATGAGGTACATCTTGGCAGTAGAGAACACAGGAACTTGGGCGTTGCTGAAAAGTAATGATAAATATTCTATAATTATCCACATGAAATGTCCAAAATGTAACTCCACACCAGGAAAAATGGCCATATTTGTGACCAACAATGTTTCCAATGCCGAGTATGTGGTCGGCAATTGGTTGAATCCTCTAAAATGCAACCCTATTCACCACAGATTAAAGAACTATGTCTCAAGATGTATGTTAATGGTATGGGTTTACGAGGTATCCAACGAGTAACAGAGATTGATCATACAACCTTGATCAACTAGATTAAAGACCCAGGTATCAAGTTACCGGATGCACCCGAAGATGAGGAAATACCAGAAATAACTGAAATTGATGAGTTACAGACTTTCGTTGGCAACGCCGAAAAACAAAGTGTGGATTTGGACAGAGCGTGAATCATTGGAACCAGGGAATCTTGTCCTGGGTTATAGGCGATGGCAGTAATAAAACCTTTCAATATTTGTGGTCAATAATTAGGTGCTGGCATAGTTTTTGGTATGTAAGTGATGGTGATTGTGTATACCCTTGTTTTATTGCTCCAGAGGATAACTTGGTAAGTAAAACTTATATGACCAGGGTAGAAGGGGAAAATACTCGACTAGGACATTACCTAGCTCGCCTTCACTGCAAAACCCTTTGCTACTCGCGCGTCCCTTGAGATGCTCAAGTATTCCATTCGTCTTCTGCTGCACTATCTCAAATTTCAAACTCTTCCTATGGAAGCATAAATTATTACCAATCAGCAACGCCAAAATTCAAGGGTTTAAGGCCTCAACTATATTTGAAAAAGCGCGTGGTGCGACTTTTATGGGGGTTTGAATCTCCCATTATACACCTTGAGAAGCTGATCGCTAATAGCTGAGTGCTGAGTGTTACTTCAAAAAAAGATGAATGAAAGCTATAAACAAGTCTCCGCGATCATAGAAAATGATATCTATTTTTCACAGTATAAGCTGCGAAAAACTACCTTATAGCTCCTAAGACTATACCTTAATTCAGTAAAATTATATTCTGAAAAGATTGGTAGTTTTTATCAAAAAAAAGTTTTTTAACATAAAAAAAATCTCGTTATTGGATTAAAAAATTTTTACGAATAGAAAGTAAAATTAGTATACAAGCAACCTTCAATAACCAAGGAATAATGTTAAAAAACCATATTAATCCAATGAATCCGATACAGGGTGCGAGCAAGCGAGGAATCCCATCCAGAGTTTTGACATCAGAATTGACACTGATAAAAATAGCCAGACAAGAAATACATAAGGGAATTATATAGTTAAGATTCATGGTATTTATGAGTGATTTATAAATAATGAGTGATCTAGATAAACAGTATAGCTAAAGATCGAATAAGTTCCCATCATATAGAGTTAGTACCTAACGATTAGAAACGGGATCGGGAATATGAAATTCGATCCATTGCGCTCCATAACTGTAAAAGGCTTCATTGACTTTCAATCTGAGGTATAATTTGACCTTGGGATTGCACACAAAACAGAATTTGTGCAAAAATAAAAATATATAATAGTTGCAATTACCATATTTCTTATGGAATTTGTTACTTGAGAATAACAGTGAAATCACTGAAAAATCACTGAAAGGTTTTCCTTCCTCAGTGGAAGCACGGAGACTTCCAAACTATCAATTTTTTAGGTGAAATTTGAGTTCCTCAACTAAAAAAATAAAAGCAGAAACTTATCAATTTTATTCATCATTAAACGAATAAATTCCTGAAATAATTCAGGAATATCGGCATTTGCAGAAACTAAAGTAGTTAATTTCAATTATTCAAGGTAAGTTACTAAAAGTTTTTAACCATGTTAGGTAAATTTTTCCACAAACCAGAAGCAGAAAATAGCGATCGCGTTCCTCCCGGTCAATACTTGGCTAAAGGCTTTCCCGTACTGACTTATGGCGAAACTCCTAATATCAGTACAGATACATGGGAATTGAAAATATGGGGTTTGGCTAAACCATTAACCTTTAGTTGGTCGGATTTAATGGCCATGCCACAAAATCACTTCACAGCAGATTTTCATTGTGTGACTCGCTGGTCAAAATTAGATGTTCAGTGGACAGGAGTAAAAGTTACAGATTTGATGGAGCGTGTAGAAGTCGATCCTAAAGCTGTCCATATTATGGAACATTGTTATGGAGGCTATACTACTAATATTTCTGTGACTGATTTTCTCAGAGAAGAAAATTTCTTTGCCCACACTTTATTTGGTGAGCCATTACCAGCAGATCATGGTGGCCCTGTGCGATTGGTAGTTCCTCACCTCTATGCTTGGAAAAGTGCCAAATGGATTAATGGATTAGAATTCCTCAAAGATGAAGAGTTAGGTTTCTGGGAGAAGAATGGTTATCACACAAGAGGTGAACCTTGGGCAGAAGAACGTTATAGTAGCTCTGGTTTTTAAGTATATTTTTTGGCGAAGAGTTGTCTAGTTTTTAGATAGTAAAGTTAACCTGGTATTACAACAGCGAATATTGATCGTGATTTTTCCATCAGAGTTTTTGATGTTTTTAAAGAATGTATAGACAGACGTTCCATGGAATGACTTTACTCAGGATTTTAGAAAAGGTATATTTATCACAGTTTTCATTTTAGGCGATCGCTATATATATTTATAGCTTTTCTAGATTTTCTGAATATTTATGGCAGCACCAATAAATTGTATATGTGATGAATAAAAAAATTTCATTACTCTGACCTGAAGATTCACTTTTATACCAATTTGATCAATGTTTGCTACATTTTCTTGAGTAAGGGAGTAGGGGAGTGGGAGACCCACCCCTAACCCATCCCATTAGGGGGAGTGGGGGAGAAGTAAACATAAGAATAATTAGGGCTTACCGATCAAAGATAAAAGCATTGATATATAAAGGTTTTAGCTGTTTTAGGTTGAAAAAAGTGCGCCTGTTTTCGCTCAAGAAAGCTCAAAAAACTAGCATTTTGTGCAAGAGTTGGGCAGAAAAATTAAGGGACAAAACTTAGCTCCTACCTCTTCTACATTCCCCGTCCCTCCTGTCTCCTGTCTCCTGTCTCCTGTCTCCTCCCCTCACCCATAAGACTTTTTCAGCAAACCCTAATTAATACGCTACTAGCTAATAATTATCAAAAATCTCATTGCGCCTATGTTAATTACTTAATAATTGAAGTTTCACCTAACAAAAACATTCTTTTTTCACCCTTGGTATTATATCATGTCCGCTTAGTAGCACAATCAAAAAAATTTCTCCTGCCCGATCTTTGCTTTAGATTCTTTTTCTCCTCTGCTCCCTGTTTACTTATTTATAAGTATTCAACCGGACATGATATTATTATATTGGGAACAAGTTATTTTAGAATTTCAAGGCAGAAAGAAGAAGAAATCAAGAAAGAATAAAAAAACCGAAACAATGATAATAGGTAGCTTCTAGGATTGGAGATATCTCCTTAATCTAAGTTTAAAATTTATTTTTTATAATATTCATACGTAATAATCGGTATAATATTTTCTTAGATATTTATAAAAACTAACTAGATTACATAGACAACGCATTAAAGATGTTTTGGATGTATCCTGAGAAAAAATATAATCAAACTCCATTCACTTGTTACGATGGTAGTCAGCCAAGTCATTTTTGTCAAAAAGGTGAAAATTGGGGAGCTTTTACAACACAAGAGTGTGACTTGATTATCTCATTTTCACAAAATTTATTCAAGGATAAAAGCCATAGGTTTGAAGGTCTTCACCAGAACTATCGTCAAGCTAATGCTTGGGAAATATCTCAAACAAAAGAAACAAATTGGCTTTGGCAACGATTAATTAATAATCTTATAACTGCAAATAATCGTTGGTGGAACTATGATATTGTGGGAATTATAGAGCCTTTACAGCTCCTCTGTTATGACAGCACAAATAATTCTAATCAGATTAAAGATAATTGTGATTTACATATAGATAATGAATATCCTTTTTCTTGTAGGAAAATTTCTTTTTCTGTAGAATTATCCGATCCCAATACTTATGATGGTGCGAAACTAAATTTGTATCTACAAGAAAATCCCGAAATATTACCTAGAAGTAGAGGAACAATGATTATGTTTCCTTCATTTATTTTGTATGAAGTAACGCCTATTCTTGAAGGTAAAAGATGGGAACTTATTGGTTGGGTTAGTGGTCATCAGTTCCGATAATTTGCAAAAATAAATGGTTTTCATAAAGTTAGGATTGAGAAAATATGGTTTGGATTTCTCCTGAACAAAAGTATCGTCAAATTACATACGCTTGCTATGATGCTTCTCAAAAAGAACATTTCTGTAAACCAGGTGAAAACTGGGGTGCTTTAACAGCAAAAGAGTGTGACTCAGTTATTTCTTTATCAAAACAAATAAAGCCATCAAAGCCAACTGTAGATGGAAAATTGAAACCAGAGTTTCGTCAAGTAAAAGCCTGGGGTGTGAATTATTCGGCATCAACGAGATGGCTGTGGGAAAGGTTAACTAATAGTGTTAAATATGCCAATAATAAGTGGTGGAATTATGATATTTACGGTATTGTTGATTCTTTAAACCTTTTATGTTATGAAGCTAATAACAATCAGGAAAATATTCAGGATCATTACAATAAACATCTAGATAATGGGGATCTTTATTATTATCGCAAAATTTCTATCTCGATCCAACTTTCCAATCCTCAAGATTATGAAGGTTCAGAATTGAAGTTGTATACTAACAGAGAACCAGAAAAATTACCAAAAGAAAGAGGAACAATGGTTTTGTTTCCTTCTATAATACTCCATGAAGTAACACCTATTACTCAAGGTAAGAGATGGGCGCTAGTTTGTTGGGTAGGCGGTCCTCAGTTTAGATAATTCTAGAAGCATTAGACATCTCCGGAAACTAACTTTTTATCATTTTCTTTGTGGGTTTAATACCCCACCGTCAACGGGGGTGTTCACGCATTACTTGGGGGAGCGTAGACGCGGAGCGGCAGGTCGTTGACTATCCCCATGTAATTTTCCTCCTGTCTCCTGTCTCCTGTCTCCTGTCTCCTTCTTCAACCTGCCATTACAAGGGTTTTAAATTAATTATTCGGAGAGGTCTATTGAAGAAAAAGTTAGCTAGGGGAGACTTGGATTGATGACCTATAGCAGCTCGTTTAAGAAAGAATTAATTGTGGCGATAATTCCCATTATTAAAGATTTGGTGGAGTCTTAAACTTAATTATTTATCCGCCAGTTACACATAATTCAACTCGGAATGTGCTTTTCCACTTACCGAATTTTTATGATGATTCTTTAGATAGGTTTGCCATGACTTAAATAGTACTACTATTTGTGATACAACGAAATTATAAATTAGAGTTATCGCTAAATAGAGGGAAAAAATTGCTCCAACCTAGACAGAGCAATAATTCCAATTTTTTTTGCTACCAATAGCTGAAATCTTTACAGAACAGGGTTTTTGGGGATTTTTTAAGTGATAAAGCGACAAGTCTATTGTTAATTATTTGGGTGGGATTTAATAGTAGCGATCGCTACTCCTACAGAAGTTTTCATTTAAGTAAAACACAGTAGAAACGTTCTATGTAATACCTCTACTAGGGTTGGCGCTTCAAAGCTTTGATTAATACTCCAGTTTTTACATTGAACCAACTAATTCTGTTTCTGTGCCGAAAGTGCAAAGAAGCAGGGTTTATCTACTAAAATTAGATTATATGGTAATAGCAATCTCCTGTTCCTAATAAATACAGATGTATAACATTTTAGGTGTGTCACGGCACTACAGTACACACTATGTTACTCCTATTCAATAGTAAAGTTGTAGGTTGGTTGGGTTAAGGTACGAAACCCAACACCCTCGAATTGTCGAGGTTGATTTAATTGAGGTAGCTTGAAAACCAAAAACCATAAGTCTATCCAACTAACATGATTTTTGGGAATTTAACGAATTTTATATCACCTCAATATAAGGGTTTCAAGAATAGTGGGATGGGTTCAAAAACCCTAGTTATGTTAGGTTGCACTGCCGCTTAACCCAACCTACTAGCGCGTCAAGCTTGAAATAGTGTTTTAGGAAAATTCTCCAAACCTTAGTCAGAGCAAGAATTATACTCAAAAATTTAATACACCATTTTCAGCTTGACACGACACTACTGGCGTGACACGCCTAAAATGGTGCAATAGATTTTTATTCAAATACATGAACCGTAAAGATTAGAGCATTTTTCTAATACACTATTTTAGCTGTGTCAGTCTACTACAGTGCAGACTATATTACTCCCACTCAATAGTACCAGGAGGCTTAGAAGTGATATCATACACCACTCGGTTAACTCCCTTAACCTCATTCACAATGCGGTTAGAAATAATTTCCAGCAAATCGTAAGGTGCCCGAGACCAGTCAGCAGTCATCCCATCCTCACTAGAAACAAACCGCAAAACAATAGGGTAAGCATAAGTACGTTGGTCTCCCATTACCCCGACACTGCGAATAGGCAACAACACCGCAAACGCTTGCCAAAAATCGTGATACATCCCTTGTTGTTTGATTTCGTCACGCACAACAAAGTCAGCATCTCGCAAAATTTTCAACCGTTTATCTGTAACTTCTCCTAAAATCCGAATTGCTAACCCTGGACCGGGAAAAGGATGTCGTCGCACGATTTCTTCTGGTAAACCTATGGAGCGAGCTAATTTTCTCACTTCATCTTTAAATAGCTTGCGCAAAGGTTCTACTAACTTAAATCTTAAATCTTTTGGCAGACCACCGACATTGTGATGACTCTTGATTTTAACTGCTACTCGCTCACCCGTTTTGGGGTCAACGTTGGTGTCAGCAGATTCAATCACGTCTGGATAAAGAGTACCTTGAGCCAGATAATCAAAAGGCCCTAAACGTTTTGACTCTTCTTCAAATACTTGAATAAACTCATGGCCAATTAATTTGCGTTTTTGTTCTGGGTCTGTGACTCCTTTGAGTTTAGCCAAGAAGCGCTCGCGAGCATTTACATACTCAACTGATATATGAAAAGATTCTTGAAATATTTTCACCAAGTTTTCTGGTTCATACTTCCGCATAAACCCTTGGTCAATAAACATACAAGTTAATTTATCCCCGATCGCTCGATGCAGCAAAAATGCTAAAGTTGAAGAGTCAACTCCTCCAGACAATGCTAATAATACTCGTTTGTCCCCTACCTTAGCTCTAATTTCTCGAATCGCTTCTTCTACAAAAGCTTCTGTCGTCCAAGTTGGTTCACACTTACAAATATGGTAGACAAAATTCCGAATCAACGCTTGACCACCAAGAGAGTGAACTACCTCTGGGTGAAACTGAGTCCCATAGAGCTTTTTCTCATGGTGAGCGATCGCTGCACAGGGAGTATTATCCGTATGAGCTAATACTTCAAAACCTGAGGGCATTTTTGTCACAGCATCTCCATGACTCATCCACATAATTGTACCCTCTTCCACATTAGTCAGTAAATCTGTGGGGTTATCTATAGATAAAGATGCTTTGCCATATTCAGCTAATTGAGCGCGTTGAACTTCACCCCCTAATTGCTGTACCATTAACTGCATACCGTAACACACGCCCAAAATTGGTATTCCCAACTGCCAAATTTCGGGATCGCAATGAGGTGCCACTTGATCGTAAACTGAGTTAGGGCCTCCAGAAAGAATAATTCCCTTGGGATTGAGAGTTACCAGTTTTTCAGCAGTTGTCCGATAAGAAATAACTTCTGAGTATACTTGAGTTTCGCGAATCCGGCGGGCAATTAGTTCTGAATATTGAGAACCGAAGTCCAGAATCACAATCATCTGACGGTTAAACTGAGTGGAGGAATCAGAAATTTTTTCTGTCTGTCTTGTTAGAGTCACGGTTAATGTGCTATGATATTTTACTTGTGAGGTTTATTTTCCTGAGTTTTAAGTTGTCAGCCCGAGCTTATAAGCTATAAATATATGTTTTTTGTGAGGAAAATTTCTTTCTCCACACTTTTTGTATCAAACTAAATTTTTCCTACTGCCACAAAAGGTTTATACTTGGATTGAATGGTAACCTAAAAACTAACAGGCTAACTAAAAACTAACAGGCTAAATTGATTAATTATCAATAGGGATCGCTCTTCCTAGGGAATTATTAATCAAGGCTAGTTCTATTAAAAATGTTTTGGTATTCTGATTAAAGAAAGAGCGTCTACTTCTAAACCAGTTGCTCACTCTAGCTAGTTATGAAATTTACCAATTTATTTTAATTTTTCCCCGCGCCTGATCCACTATTGTTTATTTTTCCTACAATAGGCTACAGCGCTTTTGCTGATTGATCAACCACATCGTCATAACCAAAACCCTGTAGGGGTAAATGGCCATTTCCTCTGTAGTCTACCGAAATGAAAACCGCTGTAACTCTAGCTGAGGGTATTCCTATTGACACTCTCGCCGTTAAATAAGAGCTATTATAACGGGAGATTCTTGTTTTGCTGAGGCAACGCTATACGAATATAGATTCTTAACTAGATAACAAATCAAACTAGTTGAGTTGCACCCCCGTCAGACCATCTCCACAAGCTTTTTCTTGCTCCGTCTGTACGCTAAGGAAACTTCCGCCCAGGCGGTGCCCTTTTATCGTGCCGTGTGCCCCACGGCTATTGATAAAATTATAACGCCAAAAATATGCGTGCGTATTGCTCAATTATTTTTCTGGTTGAAATTATCAGGGGCTGTCTGCATGGGTTTCCCGCGCAATTTATACGCCCCGTCTCACTGTTAAATCTCGCGCATTATTACGGGAGTCTTTTTTCAACATTCTTAATAGAATAACAAATTTTTGCAAAAAGTGTATCGGCAACTTCAGTTTTTAGGACAATTTGGCGATCGCGGTCAAATAACATCGAACCTACTTGGACCTGTTTTTGACTATGATTAAAAATATAAGCTTGACTACGTTCCTCTATACGGGAGGCGATCGCCCCATAGACTAGACCCACCCAATTCTTTTCATTATCTTTATCTAAACTCCGTAGGATTTTCAAGGCCGCCTCGGCAGTAGTACAAGCAAAAATTTTTTGTAGTACATGAGTGGGCAAACCTATATTTGCGCAGTGAGCTGTTAAAATTTCTAATCGTCCGTCAGCTAGATGGTGATGAGTATGAAAAATTCCACCAGCCAACTTAATTAATTTGCCATGATAGCCTAATAATAAAATAGACTCTAATCCAGCAATAGCAGCAGCTACTAACATTGGGCCTAACCAGTTAGCCGTTTTAATAGTCTGCTGTGGTGGTATCCCCATTTTCCTCGCTAGGTCTAAACCATTTTCTCCCACACAAAACACCAAACAATTAAACTGTGCTGCCTTTTGTTGTAACTCATCCCGATAAGCATCAAGTTGCCCAGGCACACTTAAAGGTTGAGAAACCCCGGTAGTGCCTAACAAAGAAAGACCTTCAACTATACCAAAAGCAGAATTAGAAGTCCGAGTTGCTAATTGACGACCTTCTGGTAAAATGATGGAGACCTTAATTTGTTCATTTTGGTTGAGCAAGGGTGGAAGATTTTCTTGCAGCAGTCGTCGCGCATAACTATATATAGCTGCTTCCCCAGAATGAATATTATGTCCAATTCCTGCTCCACCTATAATTACAATTTGTTCTGAAGCCTCTGTAGGGGAAACTTTGGCCAATTCTATCATAGCCCACACAGGAGTATTGCGAGTTAGGTCGAGATTATTACCGGGGTCAGAACGGGTAATAGCTAAGGCAGTATTATTTTTCAGTAAAGCTACCTGTTCGATAAGAATATCGACAATTTTTGCTGGTTCTAGTAAATTAATTGATACGGTAGGCAAAGACGAGATATTTTGACGTACCCAACGGAGTGCAGCTACAGCAGCAGCACAAGCAAATACAGGTAGAGTATATCCAGCATGAGGTTCAGTCATCAGTTATCAGTTAAGCGAGCTATTGGGACTTAAATAAAATAGAACCGGAAAACAGTCTCAAATATAGACTAGCAGAGGCTTTTACGTCAACAAGATATAAATCCTGAACAACCACGGGTTCTAGACATTTTTAGAACATTGACGTAATTATATTGTTTTGCAGAACAGTCATTTTATACAAAATGTTGTACCCCAACTGCGATGTACTTACAAGTTTATACTTCAAGAAAGGTTACTTACCCATGATTAAAATCCGCCGTTTTCAGGAGCAAGATTGGCCAAGAATTTGGGCGATTGTCAAGCCAGTATTTCGATCTGGCGAGACCTATACCTTCCCCACCGATATTCCTGAGCAGGATGCCTTTCATGCCTGGATTGAGGTGCCAGAGGCAACCTACGTTGCTGAAGATGATTCAGGGTTGATATTGGGCACCTACTACCTCAAGCCGAATCAACCTGGCCAGGGGTCTCATGTATGCAACTGCGGATATGTGGTCAGGGAAGCGACTCGTGGCAAAGGGGTCGCCTCTGCTATGTGTGAGCATTCTCAGAAGGAAGCGGTGGAGCTTGGTTTCCACGCCATGCAGTACAACCTTGTTGTATCCATTAATACTGGCATTGCTGACTGGTGGGTATGATTTGATAATTTTGTATTTGGGATTTTTTATTTTGGATGGTTTGAACTACTTGTTAATATTAACTGTTCCCAGTTAAGTGTTCCCAGTTAAGTGTTCCCTATAAACCTACTTTCATACCTTAATTCAGCAATGCCTTAATACTGGTGCTGTTCGTCTTTGGCAAAAGCATGGCTTTGATATCATCGGCACGGTTCCCGAAGCATTCAAACATCCTAAGGAAGGATTTGTTGATGCTTATGTCATGTACAAGAAACTTGAAACATAACAAGTTGCTGTAGTGGACTCAAAGAATCCACATCACTGAGCTTTAGCGTTATAGAGCTTGAAAGTGATTCCTTGTGAAAGACATATTGTATGGAAGCCTATTTTATCTCTAATACACATCCCCAATAATCAAAAGTAAAATCAATTATTATCCAGAAATCATCAATTACTCTTCCCTGTTCCCTGTTCCCTGTTTCCTGTTCCCTGTTCCCTGTTCCCTCTTTTCTGGAGATGTCTAATGAGGAATAAGAAGGATTTGACATTTATCTGTGGCAGTAAAGTTATCTTAAGACTTAGATATTAGATAAATTGAGAGTGAATAGCTGATGGAAAAGTTTGCAGATATTCAAAGCTTGCTAAAAGAGTATTGTGATTTAGAATTTCCAGCTTCAATAGCGTGAAAAACTGCTACACATTCTTGAGATTAACTATAATCAGGACTTACGCAAAAAATGAAATTATACCAATGGCACTTACAGCGGTTTTCATTTGGGTAGACCACAGTAGGAACTTTCCATGGAACGTCCCTACAAAGTTTTGTTTGTGAAGATGTGGTTCATCAATTTGAAAAGCGCTGTATTATTTGAACACATTCTTTTTTCACGCTTGGTATTACATTACCAGTTTAACTACTATAGCAATGAGCGCTGGTATATTTACAAATTGTAGTAGGGGCAAAAGAGCTAGAAGTCTTATATGATTCCTACGGAATGCTTGCGCAAACGGCAATTTATTCCCCCTGTTCCCAGTTAAGTGTTGCCTGTTCCCTGCGCACAGCGCTATACAACAATTAAAAGTGGAAAAGAAGGAAGAGAGAAGAAAAAAAAAGGAAAACAATATTACTAATCTAAAGATACTAACTAAACCAGATTTAGTCTGAGATTCCTTTCCATGCTCCTCTTCAAAAGCAAAATCCTGGATACTTGGTGACTGCTTGACAGCCATCAAATCCCCAGGATTTATCAAGATAACTTAAAAGTATTCTTTCTACTAAGATAGAAATATTAACCAATCAACCGTTATTATTCAGCAGCAGTAGCCAACTCTGTACTGCCTGAACTACGTTTTCTAGTTAAAGTATTGAACAACAACACACCGATCGCCTTAATTAAATTACCTTCTAGTTCATTGAACATTTTCATGTTCATGTCAAAAGCAGCATTCGCCTCATTAACCATTCTATCTGCTGTTGCCTGATCTATGGGTAAATCATTCATCCTCTGACGATACATATTCTTGAATGCCTTCTCATCAGAAATTTCTGGGAACTCATAGAAAGCAGTACCTTCCCCATCAATTAAATTCATACCTCTCTGAGCAATTTTCTTGAGAATTTGACCGCCAGACAAATCTCCCAAGTAGCGAGTATAGGAGTGAGCTACTAATAATTCTGGTTCTTTTTCTGAAATTTCTCTAATTCTCTGTACATAAGCTTCACCCGCAGTAGAAGGAGCAACTTGATCGCGCCAACCAGCACCATAATAATACTTTAGGTCTTTCTCTAAACTCTGTTTACGGTTTAGCTCGGCAAAATAAACCTGAGAAAGAATTGGATGTTTCTGGTGGCGTTGCATCTCTTCTTCCATGGCGGAATAAACAAAGTAAAGATTCTTAACTAAATTCCGGTAGGAATTCTTTTCTACAACACCCTTTAAAAAACACTTGACAAAACCTACGTTTTCTGCATTTGTATGAGCTTTTTTGGTTCCTTCACGCAATTGAGTTGCTAGGTTTACACTCATGTTAAATTTTCCTTACCAATACTAAACTATACGATTTGGCGTATCAATTCCTACAGAAATTTAGAAATCTATTGCCTATTTCTATAGATTAAAATGAATGGATGAGAATTTACATTAAGAATGATTAAGAAGTAACTGCTAAGAATATATTAGATTTTCCCTAACTTTAGAAATAATAATTATTGAGTACAGCATTCAAAAGCAGTTGTGCATTTCAACTAAACTATATTTATGAATCAAGATATTAGCACTACAAAAACATGACAGTTTTGTTATATATAGTCATTCCAGTTAAGATTGAGACAAGGGTTTCTTACCTTGAAAGAGTTTCAGCTAAAAAAGTGTTCCAGTCTTATTCAGAATGACTATATAATTCAGATGTAAATACTTAACCTTATTCCTTTCTTCCTTAATTTATGGGGTTATATCATGTCCGCGGGTATCGTTTGTGTAAAAGTTAGCGTGGATATCTACAGGAAATTTAAGTTTTTTTCTTGCTCAATTGCCTTCCTGTTTGTTGCCTGTTGCCTACCTTTTCTATACAATACCGATGCTACCGGACATAGTATCATATCATGTCCGGATAATTAGTGATAAAAAACTTTCTTCTTCTCTTCCTTCTTTTTTCCTCCTGACTCCTGACTCCTGACTCCTGACTCCTGACTCATCCGTAGTTTATTTATAACTATTCAACCGGACATGATATTACGCGGTATCTGGCTCACAAATGTTGATAGTAAAGTCCTCTATTCCAGAGATAATATTGCTGAAGCAATGGACTTTCTTGCTGAAACAGGATTTAATGTTGTATTTCCCGTGGTCTGGAATAAAGCATTTACCCTCTACCCCAGTCAACTGATGCAGACAACTTTTGGTAGAGAAATAGACTCCCAATACAAAGGTCGCGACCCCCTAGCAGAAGTAATTATAGAAGCACGGCGAGTCGGTATTAAAATTATCCCTTGGTTTGAATATGGGTTTGTCAGTTCTTACAAACAAAATGGAGGGTTACTTCTAGCAAAAAAACCAGAATGGGCAGCTCGTGACTGTAGGGGAAATTTATTAGTAAAAAATGGTTTTGAGTGGATGAATGCTTTGGATGAGCAAGTGCAGAATTTTCTGCTCGATCTAGTATTGGAAGTTGTGAAAAATTATGACATTGATGGCATCCAGGGAGACGACCGAATGCCAGCATTTCCTTCAGAAGGTGGCTACGATGCAAAAACAGTAGAACGTTATCGTCAGCAATTTTCTTGTCATCCACCCAAAAATCATAAACATCACAAGTGGTTACAATGGCGTGCAGATATTTTGACAAATTTTTTAACTCGTTTACATCGGGAAGTGAAAGCAATTAAGCCTGAACTTTTGGTTTCAATGGCTCCCAGTTTTTACAAGTGGAGTTTAAATGAATACTTACAAGACTACCCCACTTGGATAAATCAAGGAATTGTCGATATTATTCACCCTCAACTTTACCGTCGTGACTTTGCTAGTTACAAAACTATTGTCCAACAGTTAGTGAAACAACAGTTTACTTGTAGTCAGTTAAGTAAGGTGTTTCCAGGGATTTTAATTAAAGTTGGCTCTTATCGAATTAGCGTAGATTATTTGTTGGAGGCGATCGCTTATAATCGTTCTGTAGGGATTAACGGAGAAGTGTTATTTTTCTATGAAGGTCTCAGAGAAAATAACGATGCTTTGGCTAAAGGATTGCGAATGATTCCTTACAGCGGTTTTCCTGCACGGTAGACCACAGTAGGGACGTTCCATGGGAGGTGCCTACTGGGTTTTGCTTGTGAAAATGTGGTTCATCAAATAGAGATGTGTTCTACACAAATACATAACTATTGACTACCCAATTTTAGTACCAAAATTATTACAAAAATGATCCAATTTTAGTACCAAAATTATTACAAAAACGATTTCCTAAACGCAGCTTTGCTCCACAACTACTACAAAACTTAGGAGTGACTTCTGGTACTGGTGGAGGTGAAATGGAATCACTCTTAAATCCCAAACTATTATCTAATTGATTTACAGTATCTGAAGAGATTTTCAGACTAACTTCTGTTTCCTTTTTTTCAAGGACTTTTCCTAAATTATTCTGGTTAATAAAATCCCGAATAATAGAGTTGTTGGGAATTAAGCTAAAAAAATGGCTAAAACCCTTATTGGTCAAAGTTTATAGCGTTTTTCAGCCCTAGAATCATGAAAACCTTATAGAATAAGCTTTTGAGCATTGTTCAATTGTTA
>NZ_JAAHGM010000002.1:289157-314114 GCF_010692625.1 Okeania sp. SIO2C2 | reverse complement strand
TGCGCGACGATCGCTTCATGTTCACAGCGGCTGGACTCTGGAATTTCTACCTGATGGCAGCATAATTTAATGATTGAAAGGTAGAATTTTCCATTTAACTTTAAGGTTTTATTTCGCGACAAGTCTAATGAACAAGATGCAAATTATTGTTACTCCAAATCACTTTCTTTATCAAGATGTACAACTATATCATCTTAAACTTCGAGGTATTAGTAATCAAGCTACTGGATATTTATATTGCAAAAATAATGAAACTATTAGTAGAGCTACCTCTATGGATAAAATTCAGTTAGAAGGACTTTGTAAGATTAAACAAGTTATTGCTCTACGGCAGCGAGCAGTTATAGATATTGCACCTATTCTAGAAGCACATAACTGGGAGATAATCACTATTTCAGAAGATCAAACTAATAACTAATAGATACATTATTTCATTTTCCTTTTCCCTGTATCCAATCATTAATCATTTGAGAACAACTAGCTAAAGACTCTGCTAAGGATGCAAATTCGACCAAAGGTAAAGGACGATTAAATACATAACCTTGAAGTTCATCGCACTGATTTTTAACTAAAAAAGCCAATTCTTCTTCAGTCTCAACTCCTTCAGCAATAACTCGTATATTTAATTTGTGAGCCATAGAAATAATTGCTGATACGATAATTTGGTTACCAGGATTACTATTAATTTTACTAATAAAATTTTGATTGATTTTTATAGCATCAATGGGGAATTTTTGCAGATAAGTTAAGGAAGAATAACCCGTACCAAAATCATCTATAGAAATTTGAATACCTAAACTTTTTAAACCATATAAACTCCGTATAGCCTTTGTTTCATTTGTAATCAAAATACTTTCATTAAAATCTAACTCGACGTAATTAGGAGCTAGACCGCTATTTAAAAGAACTTTAACTAATTTTTGACGTAAATCTAATTTATTTAACTGGCGATCAGATATGTTGACTCCTACTCGTATTTTTCCTAACCCAATATCCTGCAAAGCTTTAACATTTTCACAAGCAGTCTTCAACACAAATTCACCTATTGGTTCAATTAATCCCGTTTCTTCTGCTAGGGGTAAAAATTGTCTTGGTAATATTATAGATCCATCAGATTTTTGCCAGCGCAGTAGAGCTTCTGCACCTACAATTTGGCCTGTTTTTAAATTAACTATTGGTTGATAGTAAATCTTAAATTGTTTACTTGATAGTGCCGAATGTAAATCATTCTCTAACTGCAAAGTATGGCTGTTTTGATCTTTACCTACTTCATGATCAAAAAAATATTGATTATTGCCCTTTCTTCTGGCATACTCCATGGCTTTTCTAGCTTTTAAAAGTAATTGCCCCAGTTGTCTTCCATCAATAGGATAAAGAGCAATTCCAGCATTAGCACTAATCAAAAACTTTTGCTGTTTTAACACATAAGGTTCGACAAATTGCTGTATAATATTTTGAATTATACCTGTAATTTCTATCTTCTGATGAAGTGATTCTAGGATCATCACTAATTCATCTGTATTTAAGCGAGTTATCACGCTATTTTTACCAATAAATTTATTGATTCTTTTAGCTATATTTGTAACCAATAAATCACTCCAATCATATCCTAACTCATCAATGCGCTTAAAGCGATTTATGCCTAAACAAATCACAGGAATAGTTAGTATAAAATCTTTTTCTTTTACATAATCTTGTGTTTTTAAATTTGCAATATTACTAATAATTTGATCGAATTGATATGATAATAAAAGCCGATTACTTAAAATACTTGGATTTTCTTGATTAGTTAACTTATTAAGTTTATCTTTTACCGTTTCAATTTGCTGAACGTACCGCGACTCTATATCTTGTTCGCCTTGATATTTCTGAAGGGCAATCTCAATTGTAGTTTTTAATGATTGAGGTTTAAACGGCTTCACTAGATATCCATAAGGTTCGGTTAACTTTGCCCGCCCTAATGTATTATCATCTGCATAAGCAGTCATATAAACAACAGGTATTTTTAATTGAGAGCGAATATACCCAGCAGCTTCAATACCATCTATATCTCCTTGAAGCATGATATCCATTAGTACTAAATTAGGATGTTTTTTTGTTGCAGTTTGAATAGCTTCTTCGCCAGAGTCTACAATTCCAACTACTTCATATCCTAATTTATTAAGATTTCTAGCAATATTTTCTGCGACAATAAGTTCATCTTCTATAATTAAAATTTTTGTAGGATATGTGGGAGCTTTAACAGAATATTCAGTGATATCCATTGCATTTTACCTGCAGAAGTTGGATAATTTGATTGTATATACAATTATACTAATTCTCAAACTTTATGTGACAAAAATGACATTTAAAAATTATCCTTAATAGCAGATAATTAGATTCTAAACACTATCTATATATATCATTTTTTTTATTGATTTATTCTTGACTTTTCCTTCTTTTTTATCTTTAATATGGCATTATTTTATCATTTTCTTTGTGGGTTTAATACCCCACCGTCTACACGGTGTTCAAAATTACTTGGGGGAGCGAATCCCCATGTAATTTTCCTCCTGTCTCCTGTCTCCTGTCTCCTGTCTCCTTCTTCAAATAATTGATATTATAGTACTAATCTAATAGTAATTTTATCAGAAAAAGTCAAGTTATATCATGTCCGTTTAAGAGTTGCCTGAAAAAAACCATCCTCTACCTTCAACAACAAATCTTTCTATTCTCCCTGCTCACTTATTTATAAGTATTCAACCGAAAATGATACAATTCATAAATACTATTTCTTTGAAACTTAGAATTTGAGAGGTTTTCTGTTCCCTACCTCCACCATAAATTATTATATATAATACCAATTCCCAAAAACAAAAATAATAGTATACTTCCTCAAGACTTTAGTTATTAAGCAATAAGTAAAGTTCAGCAATGCTTTTAACGATTCTAGACAAAGAGCGAAGATATCTTATTCGGTCGAATTCTACTCCCTACTCTCAAGAAGATGTAGCAAGAATAGGTGAGATTGGGTATAATACTAGTAGATCTTGAAGTGAATAAAGCTTAGGCTTGTCACTATTCATCATTTTTTTACTTTCTTCAAAAGTTATTAATTACTTCCATTAATTCTTGCGGTCGATCAACTAAAGCATCTGGCTGATAATCGGATAATACTTCTCTAGAATTAAATCCCCAAGTCACCGCTATTACTTTAACTTTAGCTTTTTTGGAAGCACTAATATCTCTAACCTCATCTCCGATATAAACGATCTCTTCTGGTTGAATATTCTCCACTTTTAGATATTTTTTAATAACCTTATCTTTGCCAAAAAGTGTTGAGGCTGAAATTATAAAATCAAAGATTAATAAATCATATTTTTGCAAGACAAACTCTACATTTTTCTGACTATTAGAAGTAATTATTCCCAGTTGATAACCCTGCTGTTTCAGTTCTAATAAAATTTCTTGAATACCAGAAAACAAGCTGACATTGTTAATTTCTTTTTGAAATTCTGCTCTAATTCTTCTCAATAAAAAAGGAACTTTAAAAATAGATATTCCTGACTGATTAATCACTTGTAGAGGGCTTAATTTTTCGATTTCTGGAATTTCTTCCTTCTTAGCTTGTTTATATCCAAATTCAACTGATAAATGATTTGTAATTGCAAAAATCAGATCAAAAGTATCTGCTAATGTACCATCAAAATCAAAAATAACTATTTTTATCATTATTATATAACAATTGCTAATTGCTTTCTGATTCTATCATTAACTATTACTCGAAAATGTCAATCAATCAACCTAATCTATGGCAGTGGATAACTTTGACTTTGACTTCATTAAAGATTAGCACAAGCATTTCGTCGTAGCATTTCTGGCTTAATACGTCGTAGTGCGGAAGCTGGAAACTGCTTATCCCAATCTTGTTGAGATATCTCTGCCAGTTCTGTTAACTTAGGAGTTACATTACCAGGATAAGGTTGAAAATCATCAATATTTGTCTTTTGAGCAAATCGTTCATTCCAAGGACAAACATCCTGACAAATATCACAACCCGCGACCCACCCTTTTAAATTTGATTTAATATATTCAGGTAGTTCAGGATTTCTATTTTCTATTGTGTGATAAGCAATACAAAGATTTGCATCAACAACAAAAGGTTCTATGATCGCATTAGTCGGACAAGCTTCCAGACAACGAGTGCAACTACCACAATGTTGAGCATGAGGGCGATCGCTTGTCAACTCTAGGTTAGTTAACACTTCCCCCAAAAATACCCATGAACCGTATTCTCTAGTAATTAGATTACCATTTTTTGCTATCCAACCCAAACCTGCTTGTTGTGCCAATGGCTTTTCTGGCACTGGACCTGTATCTGCATAATACCTGGTTAAAATTTCCTTTTCTTGCTCCTGCAACCAGTTACTCAGAGCTTTTAACTTTTGGTGCATGACTTTATGATAATCCCTACCCCACCCATAACGAGAAATTTTACCTATTTCAGAATTTTCAGAATGTTGATGTAGCGTGTAATAGTTGAGCGCAACACAAATAATAGATTCAACCTCTGGCATCACTAGCTTCAAATTTTGACGTTTGGGGTTAGCCATCCATCTTAAGTCTGCTTGATAACCTTTGTTCAACCATGCCTGCAATCTTTCTGTGTCTGAACCTAACTCATTTACTGAAGCTATACCAACCTTGTGAAATCCTACTTCTAAGGCTTTCTGTTTGATTTGACTAATGCTAAGTGCAGATTTCATCGATACTAGCTAGATTTGTAAAATTTGTATTAATTTATAATATTTTAAACAACTTACATCATGTCCATTTAATTAGTTATAATAAAGTTCTTAGGTGGTAGGTGTAAATTCAAGTGAGAACACTGGAAACGGAGCATAAATTTGGGATATTCCTTCCAGAGCGCTTCAATAGAACATTTTTATGATACTTAATCATCCGAACATGGTATTAATTGGTAACACAGATTGGCAAAACTGTATAATAATTTACGATACAACCACCATTAATTTTGAATTATACTTTGTTTTGAAACTTTTCAACTTGTCAATTTTATTTGCACCTATTAACAAAAAGTTACATAATGCCAAGCAAGGAGGCAGAGATTTGCAAGGCCATTTGATTTGAGATTAGCTAACATAAATATAAATCTCTAAGTTGCAGACATGACATATACTGCTGAATCTACAATGAAAATTTTTATCTGTAGTAACCCTAAAACTGTTGTTGAAACTACAGCTCAGTTCAATACTCTTAGTATTGATGAGCAACTGGCATTACTATGGTACATCTACACCAAAATTAGAATTAGACGCTCTGTTACACCTACAACCCCCGGTGCAGCACGCCTACAGTTGGCTGAAGGTTTGCTAAATGAGATTAAATATATGTTTCACGAAGAACAATTAGGAGTCATCCGTGACTTAGCTGCTAGCAAAAATAACCCTATTTCTCGTGCTTATGGTATACTAAGCACTAATACTAAGCTAGCTTTCTGGTATCAACTAACAGAGTCCATTGAAGAAGGCGATATAGTTCCAATACCTACTTTTCATCAGCTCTCGGTTTCTGGATCTCAAGTATTGACCTCTATAGAAGTATTAGATTTTGGTCAACAAATTACTGTATTACGCAACGTTGTAGCGAATATGGGTGTCGATCCTTTAGCTTAATTTTTGAGTAACATTCCCGAAACCGAATCTAATACCATATCTCAAAAAGTTTGCTATATATATTTGTAATGGGGAAATAGGGAGATGGAGAGATAGGGAGATGGTAATCAAATATAGCACTACTATTCAGAAAAGGTATAATATCATGTCTCTTTAAATACCCACAAATAACATTGATTAGGGGGCACCGGAGCAGTAGGGACGTTGCATGCAACATTCCTACGGAGTAGGGGGCAATTTGATAGATTCTCAAGATAATTTGAGAAGATCATTTTTACCCTTGTCTAATTAATGACACTTGATATAACGAAATACTTGCCGTAAAACCCTCTGATATTGGACAGTACAGAGCTAAACAATTACTGGTATTGAACAGCAAGTAGTTACTCGCTACTTTGAAACTTTTAATAACGATAATTTTGAAAGTACAGCAGTCGTCATTACTGTATTTGACTTATGAAATAGCTGCAAACTTGGGAATATAAATAATCAAACTTTTTCCTTCTTCCTTCTGCGTTTGCAGCAAGTCTATTTACTGCTAATATCATGTTCCCCCTCCGGGGGAGCTACGCTAACGGATAATCAGTTATAAAAAAACTTCTGGCCTTGAAGCTTTCTTTCCCTACTGCCTTCCTTCCTCCAAAGTGTAAGTATTCAACCGAACATGATATAATGGCTCACTGAATGATCTTCAAGATCCTATTATTAGTAGGAATGCGATCGCTTCCTATCTTCAGGAAGAAGATTAAAGTTATAGCAGTTGGAGTAAAGGTTAGGAGAAATCAAAAGCTTAAAACCCAGGCAACACAAGGTTTTTCCTTCTTCCTTCTTCCTTCTTTCTTCTGCTATATACAAACTTATCCTTAAGCAGGAGTGAGCCAAGAGCTTGATGAAAGCGACGTAGAAGTTTAAGTCAGGGAAACAAAACTTCTTGATTTTAGGTAAATGTAGCTGGGAAATTTATTTTGAACCGTCAGTAGGAGCGAATAATTGCTCTTAGTTTAAAGCTGTTAGCTTATCCACAACAGTTGTTAAAAAGCATTCAGCTTAAATTTATGCTGAAACCGAGGGAAATGCAATTTAAGAGGGGTTGAAATCCCTTTTAAATTATCCAGCATCTAACCTATAAGTCAGGGATTTTAACCCAAGCTGATAGCTGAAAGCTATTAGTCCAGAGCTAGTTAAATTTGTGTCCTCACACTAGATTTCATGTTAGATGATTAATTTCAAGCTGTAGTGGATACTTGCAATGAACGAGCTAACATTTGTTGTCCTAGTTCTATATGACTAGAAGCACACTTCCAGTCTGGATGACTTGTCATTAATAAACTTTCTAAAGTTTCTTTGTCAAATAGATGCCATACTAGCGATTTATTAAAATAGCATTCGACTGCATAGCAGTTTTGACTAATACAGTAAATATAACAAGTTTCGGAAGCTCTCTCAATTTTTATATGTGCCCCTGGTTCCAGGTCGCGAAATTGAAATATATTTTGTTTAAATTCATCTGTAGAAGACACTGTAAAGCCGGGAATTACAGCCGTTAGTGCTTTTTCTCCATTGATATGAATCCAATAATTACGAGTAGGATCGATTCTTTCTAGCCAAGGAGATTCGTCATCTAGGCGATAACGAGGGGCTAAAGGAAAAAACATATTCATATAACAAACCTAATATATATATTTTAATGGTATCTAAATAAACCTTATTTTTATCTTGCGGTAGAGTATAGTTAGATGCAACCAAACTTAACAAAACTTATCAGGTTTATCATAAATATATATATAATAGTTATCGCAATATTTTTTCAGTTGTGTAATACCAATTACATCAAAGTATTGCCACACTCAGGGAACAGGAAACAGAGAATAGGGAACAGAGTTAAGGATAAACGTATGAAAAAAGAGAAAAAAAACTTAAAACTTTACAATAATCAAAGTAAATAAATATTGATAACAGATTTGATTTTATAGAAGTACTTTGACTTATCTCCAAAAATTAATCTTGATCAAAGAAAAAGCCTGACAACTTCCGTCTATTTCGTTGCATTATTTAGCTTGTAATAATGAAGCAAGTGCTTTATTGTACTTTTTCTAGTATGTTAGCCTGTAATTTTAGGCAGTTTCTACCATCTATCTGCAATGTATAATCTACACGATCCATCAATCTATTCATAATCAACCATCCATAACCACTTTCTTGTTTAGCTTCTGGTGTTGGTGGGTTATACCCTCCTACACTATAACCTTTACCATAGTCCCAGATTTCCAAAGCAATACCACCGTCTTTGGCTTCTAAACGTATTAATACTGGTAAATTAGGTTGGTCTTTATGAGCATGACGAATCACATTGGAGTAAGCTTCTGCCAGTACCAAGCGTAAACGGTTGGATTGACGAGGCCAATCAATATGTTCTCCTAGCTCTACTTCTAAACTGCTCAATAACCAGTGCTCGACAATAGTTAAAAAGCGTAAGTCGCTTGGCACCTGAAGCTCAGTTTTCATGAATTCACAGAACCTCCAGAGATAGTATAGTTTGGTCATCTTCTTGAACTTGATTATTAGCTCGGATATAAGCTAATAAGCCATTTAGGTCTATTTGGTTTTTGTGCTGTTTTAAAAGCTCCCATAAACCTTCTTGTTGCAGCATTACACGAGTTTGTTCCCTACTATCAGTAGCCTCTTGAACTACTGTAGCTTCAGTGATACCATCACTGGTCAGTAGGAAAACATCTCCTGAATTTAAGTCTATAGTACCTGCTTTTCCTTTCCATATTGGCAATATTCCCAGGGGAATACCACGTTCCTTGAGGAAATTTGGTTTCACTTCATCATTTTCTGCAGTTAGCAATGCAGTTTGAGACCAGACTAAGGGATATATATGGCCAGCATTAGCATAAGCTAATAATCCTGTTTCTGGTGTATAACGAGCCAAAACCATTGTAATGAAGCAATTGTTACTAATAAGGTGGTCACACAAACCAATATTAAGGTTTTGCATGATTTCGTAAGGGTCTGGGGGATGTTCTTGAGAAAGTTCTCGTCGCATTACAGACATAACACTTGCCATCAATAAAGCAGCGGGTACTCCCTTACCAGAAACATCTCCCAGTGCCAACCAGATGTCACCTTGAGAATGGGTATAAACTTCAAAGAAATCACCTCCTACTTCTCTGGCAGGATAGCAGCAAGCTTGTATCCTTAATTTATCAAAGTATGGCCAACTTTGAGGTAATAAGTTGCTCTGTATCTGACGAGCTACCTCTAGCTCATTACGCATTTGTTCTGCAAGTTCTCTGGTGTGTTGATAGAGTTTGGCCTGAGATAATGCTAGTGCTCCTTGCTCCAGGACACTTTCTATCAATTCTATATCTTCTGAAGACCAAAATTTACTGCTATCTTGTTGATAAAGAGCTAAAACTGCTAGTAAGTCTTGTTGATAAATCAGGGGGATTATTAATTTACAAATGTTTTGATCTGAACTTTCTTCTAATTGGATTTGACGATTTATTACTACTTCCAAAAATTGTTCTGGAGTAAAAGAGAAGTTGTTTTGAGTAATTTCAGGGTTTTGGTAAGAAAAAGATTCAGGCATTAAGCGATCGCCTTCTACTGGCCATAACTTACCTTCTGTTGCGTCAAAAGTCTGTCCCACTGTTTGAATGATTGTCGATAACATACTAGAGTAATCCAATGATTCTCTAATAGCACTCATTACTTCATTTAACATAGACTCTCGTCGCAAAGCACGAGTTAGAGTATTGGTGCGTTGCGTGACAATTTTGTAGGTTTCTGAAGCTTGTTGTACTACAGCTTTGAGTTCTTCAGGATTCCAAGGTTTTGTAATATATTTGAATACTTTTCCTGAGTTAATTGCTTCTACTAAGTCTTCTACATCTGTATAGCCTGTCAGTAGAATCCTAACTGTATTTGGATATTTTTCTAATGTTCTGCCTAAAAACTCTGTACCATTCATTTCTGGCATTCTCTGGTCAGAGATAATCAGTGCCATTTCTCCTTCATCTTCCAAAACTTTCATGGCACTGAAGGCACTATCTGCTTTATATACCTTAAATTCTCGCCGAAATGTCCTGTACAACAAATCTAGGTTGTCTGGTTCGTCATCGACTACCATCAATTTTAATTTCCCCTCTCCCCGACTCATGCTATGCCTTACTCCCAGACAATTTTTCAAATTTTATACTCTCCGGTTGGCCTTAATAGCTTCAATCTAATTTATTAATGTATATTTTTTAGAATAAATAGCCTTGAGTTAAATTTTATGAATTTGGGTTTCATTTTTTATCTGGCCATAAACTTCCAAGAAAAACTCATTTTGAGTATATTTTATACTTAAGTTCTAGATATAGATTCTTCCAATAAATGTCTCATCTACTAAATAATATTCAACAATAAATTTAATTATAATTCAGTTTTTTTTGTTAATTATTTATGGATTTTATACTTAAGATTAACCAATTTTTTCTGCCAATCTAAGTTTAGCAGAACGTGCCCGTGGATTTAATGTTATTTCACGATCTTGGGCTTGGATGGGCTTTTTTGTCAATACTTGCAAAACAGATGAACTTCTTAAACTATGTTTAACTAAACGATCTTCTAAACTATGAAAACTAATAATTCCAATTCTACCTCCTGGTTTGAGCCAATTAGGGGCATTCTCTAGAAAAGTTTCTAGGGCAGTAAGTTCTTGATTTACTTGTATTCTTAAAGCTTGAAAAACACGAGTGGCGGGGTGTATCCTACCATAACGGTATTTGCGAGGTACACAGTGGGCGATCGCTTCTGCCAACTCGGTTGTTGTTTCAAAAGGACGATGTTCTACTATTCTTCTGGCAATACGTCGTGACAAACGCTCTTCCCCGTAGGTATAAAAAATATTTGCTAATTTGGTTTCTTCCCAAGAATTAACTATTTCGGCTGCGGTCAGAGATTGCTGTCGGTTCATCCGCATATCTAACTTAGCTTCATGCCGGAAACTGAACCCTCGTTCTGGGGTATCCAATTGCACCGAACTTACACCCAAATCCGCTATTATACCATCAAATTCAAGATTTTTTGGCTCATAATCAGCAAAATTTCCGTGCCAAAATTGAATATTGGAGTTTTCAAAGGCCAGTAAAGTTTGACAATAGGCGATCGCTTGCTCATCTTGGTCAATAGCTACTACTTTAACATTTGGGGCTGTAGCTAAAATTGACTGAGTATGGCCACCAAATCCTACTGTTGCATCTAAGTAAAGACCTCTTGGAGATATTGCCAAACCTTGGGTTAACTCGGCACTCAGAACAGGTATATGGTTCATCAAGTTAGAAGTCTATTGGAAAAATTTACATTAGACTTGTTGGGAAATAATAACTGATACTGCTCAAAAGCTTAGAATATAATGCTTTAAGTGATTGAAGCATATCCATTTTAACTCATAAAGGTTTTAGTCGCTTTTTAGCTTAATTTCCAACAAGTATGTTCCGTTAGTTAAAACACTATATATAGTGTGGCACTATAGTTTTGAATTAATATATGTAGTCTCTTAACAGAAATTATATCTGCTTAGACTAACTAGCTATCCCTTTAACGAAGTCAGAAGTCAGAAGTTAGATAGGCGAGAGCGTCGGATTGGTGACCTATAGAAGTTATTTTTGTAAGAGGGATGTAAGCCGCGCTCCAAAAATATTTCGCCTTAAAAGGCGGGGTTGCGTGACCCAATTATTTTGATAATTTAAGAGTAGTAACAGAATATAAATACAAGCAATAATAATAACATTTAGCCTAAACCCATTTACAGTCTAACAATATAATTGGGCTGAAATAAAAACAGGTCACTATTGGAGAATAGTCAACATGAGCAAAATTGAAACCAGAACCGAACCCATGGTCATTAACATGGGACCCCATCATCCCTCAATGCACGGCGTATTGCGGTTAATTGTCACCTTAGATGGGGAAGATGTAGTTGACTGTGAACCTGTGATTGGCTACTTACACAGGGGCATGGAAAAGATTGCCGAAAACCGCACTAATACAATGTTTGTCCCTTATGTTAGTCGTTGGGATTATGCTGCGGGAATGTTTAATGAGGCCGTAACGGTGAATGCTCCGGAACAATTGGCCGATATTGAAGTCCCCAAACGGGCTAGCTATATCCGGGTAATTATGCTGGAACTAAACCGGATTGCTAATCACCTCTTGTGGCTTGGCCCATTCTTGGCTGATGTTGGTGCCCAAACTCCTTTCTTCTATATTTTCCGGGAACGGGAAATGATTTATGACTTATGGGAAGCTGCTACAGGTTATCGGATGGTGAATAATAACTACTTCCGTATTGGTGGGGTCGCTGCTGACTTACCTTATGGTTGGGTAGATAAGTGTGAAGACTTTTGCGATTACTTTATGCCAAAGGTTGATGAGTATGAACGCTTAATTACAAATAATCCTATTTTCCGTCGCAGGATTACGGGATTAGGTGTAATTAGTAGGGAAGAGGCGATTAACTGGGGGCTTTCTGGTCCAATGTTGCGTGCTTCAGGTGTTAAATGGGACTTACGGAAGGTTGACCACTATGAATGTTACGACGATTTCGACTGGGATATTCATTGGGAAACTGATGGAGATTGTTTGGCCCGATATTTTGTGCGTATTCGGGAAATGCGGGAGTCGGTCAAGATTATTCGTCAAGCAATAAAGGGACTTCCTGGGGGACCTTATGAAAATCTGGAAGCAAAACGGATGGCTGGAGGGCCGAAGTCTGAGTGGAATGGTTTTGATTATCAATTTTTAGGTAAGAAAATACCTCCTACTTTTAAGATTCCTGAAGGTGAGCATTATGTTCGGATTGAAAGTGGTAAGGGAGAGATTGGGATTTATATTATTGGTGATAATAGTCCTTTCCCTTGGCGTTTTAAAATTCGGGCTGCTGATTTTGTGAATTTGCAGGTTTTTCCTCATATTTTGCAAGGTGCAAAAGTGGCAGATATTGTTGCTATTTTGGGTAGTATTGACATTATTATGGGGTCTGTAGATCGATAGTTAATTTATTTAAAATAAGGGAGTAGAGAATTTTTTCTTTATTCCCTTTTTTTTAGGTTTTAGGTTTTAGGTTTTAGTGGTACTTATATGAAATATAAAAAAGAATGCTACGAATAATTTCCCTGGTTAAAAGACTTTACTTAGGAATGTCGATTTGACTAAAAACAGAGTTTTACTCTACTATAACGGCCGTTTGCTGGCGCACAACTATTGTTAACGTCCGTACAGGAGTCAGCAGAGTAGGTAGAAAGGAGTTTTTCGGTGATTAAATAGGAAGAAATGCGTATAATTTGCACTATAGCGCTGTGCGCAGGCAACAGGCAACAGGCAACAGGCAACAGGCAACAGGGGGAATAAAAAACCGATAATATAAGGCTTTTAGCTATTGGACACCTCTTGTAATTTGTAAATATCCCAGCGCACATTGCTATATTTTTTTTGCTGAAAATTTACCCAAAAAATTTGAATTTCATACCTCAAATCAGCAACGCCAAGGATTTATACCTTTTTGAGGCAAAACTCTCTGCTTGTATATATTTGAAGCTATTTTATGATTCTATTTTGTGCAAGTCTTATTAGTGGATCTTTGAAGTTGGGAGTGGTTTCGGCATCATCCCTAATGCCGACTTTACAGGGAGGGAAGAGTCTGAGTACGTTGTCGAATGAGACATAATTTTTTTTGTCAAGTTATAGCGCTGCCCACAGGCAACAGGCAACAGCGGTGCGACCCCGCGACGACGCCAGTCGCAAGGGAATGCGCACCAAGAGAGGCAAAAGGCAATAGGGGGAATAAATTGCTGATCATATAAGACTGTTAGCTATTGGACACCTCCTGCAATTTGTAAATATGCCAGCGCACATTGCTATAGAAAGAATTTCATTTTGATCGTACTAAATTTTACCGACAATTGTATAGTTCATAACTATAATTAACTTTGGGTAAAATATCGGGATTCTCCCAACAGTTGAATTTTTCTAAATCATTTTCATTTACTTCTAAATTCACTGCCCATAAATCTAGAGGTATGGTTTTTTCTTTCAAGATTTGAGCAATTGTTGAATCTGGTAATAATGGTGATTTTTCTGTTTTTTTTACCAGAATAAATTCTAAGGTTGGTGTTGGTAAATTAGTCTTTTTTTCAAGATGTTGAAAATATAAACCAATAGCCATTAAAGCACGAATTTCTGAGTGAGTTTTATAACTCATGGCAATCAAGATTGGGGCTTGAGATTTTGTTTGAATGACTTGGGCTAATAAATCGGCTCGTCGTGATTTTTGATAGGCATAATTTGTAACTACGCTTAATGCTCCACATAATCCCATTATTAATATTATGACAACTACTTTTTTTCCTGTTGCTCTGAAAAAAGTCGGAATAATTTTAAACAGTTTGCTTCTTTGTTTTTTCTCTGCAATATTATTTTGCCAACAACTCGCCAGAATTGACCCCAGTAACAATAAAACTACAGGAAAATAAACAAAGCTATAACGAGCGACCAAAGATATGTCTTTTCCTAAACCATAGATTACAAATAAAAATAGGAAGATGGCAAAGCCTAAAAACCATCCTAATATCTGAAGAGAAAGACCTGCTAATGGAGAGGCAATTGCTACTTTCCACCCTTGCCATAAACTAGGAAAAACCCAGACTAATACTAACAACATTGTCACGCCAGAAACAATGCTAATAAAAGTATTTGTTCCCTCCACTGGCAACATAAATATCATTGTTATTCCCCATACAAATAAACGCAGGATAGGTTGCCAGATTTCATCTAGGTCATAACTGGTATCGATCCAACTCGTCAAGTCATTGCCCGAAATACCTGTCACTGCTGGCAACCAGACTAAACAACCGAGCAAACTTCCCAACCCAACCGCATATATGCGCCACCAATAACGTTGAGAAAATTGTTTGATATCCCTTAGCAAAAACCCACCCATAACTAAGCCTTCCGCAGCTAGGGTTAATGCAAAAAAGTAGTGGGTGGCGATGCCTAAACTATTAATTATTACCCACACACATCCTAACCATAAAGGTAATATTTTTTGCTGCTGAATACAGCGTATTGCTTCGATGAGACAAGCTAGAGAAATGATTATCCAGAGGATAGTTAGGGTGTAATGACGCGCTTCTTGGGCAATGTAGATGCCGAAAGGAGACACCGCCATCAGTGCAGCAGCTATTTGCCCCACTATCTGAGAGCGAAAGGCAAAGCAACCAAGGGCAAATATTGCCGGAATAGCTAATACACCAAACAAAGCACTGAGCGATCGCCCTACTGCTAATGATACTATTTCTCCGTCTGAGGTAAATATTTTTAGCCAAAAATGAGTCAGCAGAAAATATAGAGGGGGATGAGTGCTTTCGGTCATTAGGTTGTGAATGACGTCGCTGTAGGCAGTTGTTGTGTCTAAGCGTAAAGGTGAGAGGAGTTGTTGCCAAGTGATGACTTTATCTAGGGGAATGTCAAGAAAGTTATGACCGAGACTGTAACCTAAAGTGGATATTTCTATAGAGTCAGCGGGTTTGTCTGCCGAAAAATTGTAGCGGAGAATAGTACCTATTAAAATTGAGATGCTTAGTAGGAAATAGTTGAAGTTATTTGTTTTTAGACTTTTTCTGGTGTTAATTACGATTGCCAATTTAGTAGTGACCTCTTAATCTATTTGATACAGAAGATTCCACCAGGCGTGAGGTACACCCATAGCGGGCAAGATGCTATAGCGGGCAAAATACCCGCACTGAGAACATTTAATTGTTAATATCTGTACTTTAGGTGTTGGTAATTAGTAAGATGATTTTCTAGCAGGGGTGATACTCATTACTTGCTCTGGTTAAAAATTTAGAGTGAGTCAGAAGGGGATTCGTCTGAAAGTTTCATCTCTTGATTTACCAACGCCGTACTTTATATACTTGGAATCTGCTGTATCTTTTTCATTTAACTTTTTGAATGTGAAAATTTTAATTATCGCCATATCATATAATTATTTTTGATTTTATATTATATCATGTCTGGATAATTAGTTATAAAAAAACTTTCTCCTTCTCGTCTTCTTTCTTCTCTTTCTTCTTCTTTCTTCCCTCCTGACTCCTATACTTTGACAATCCGACACCTACCCTACCTAACTCATTGATCGTTTATTTATAACTGTTCAATGGGACATGATATTACTCATCAGGGTGTTTATAGACAATAACAATAGTTTAATTATAGAATGTATTCTGTGTTATCTTAGTTTTTGTTGTCGCAACCAAGTATCTGCCCAAATCGCATCATATCATGTCCGTTGGTATCGTTTGTGTAAAAGTTAGCGTGGATATTTACAGGAAATTTAAGTTTTTTTCTTGCTCAATTGCCTTCCTGTTTTTTGCCTGTTGCCTGTTGCCTGTTGCCTGTTGCCTACCTTTTCTATAGAATACCGATGCTACCGGACATGATATCATCTTCTAATAGACATCTGGTAAAAATCCAAAATAAAATCAATTCTTATCCATAAATTATCAATTATTCCCCTCCCAGGAGGGGTTAGGGGTGTGTTCCCTGTTGCCTTCCGGAGCTGTTGCCTGTTGCCTCTTTTCTGGAGATGTCTAATAATTCTGGTACTTGAATTGCTTGCTGACCTTTGTTTAAGGTATCGCAATTATAAAGAGTATCGCCAGCAAATAAGTTGAATCTTTGGTTTTCTGGCAATTTATAATTAGCTGTAGCAATCTCAATTGCTAAGTAAAATGAGTTTATTAGAACAACAAGAAGGTAAAGAAAATGCGGAATGTTAAAAGATTTCCCTTTGTTGAGCGTTGCTGAAATGTAATGGTAAGTAGCTGAAGGTAAAATTGAAAAACTTATGTTTTGCGTTGATACTTAATTTAAAAATCATTACCATTCAGAAACGCCTCATGTCCGTTGAATAGCGCGATCAAACTCCGTTCCTCTTTTCTACACAATGCTACGCAAACGCGATCAAAAACTTTCTTCTCCTCTCCCTTCTTCTTTCCTCCTGACTCGGTTCTCCTGACTCAGTCCTCCTCCAAAGTTATTTATAACTATTCAACCGGACATGATATAAATATTGTATTTCTGCTCAAGAAAGGTTTAAACTTAAATCAATGCCTTACCTTATAAATAGACAGAATGAAAAACATCAAACTTTTTTCCATGCTTCCCAAAGTTTTTGAGCAATTAGGTAAACTATTTAACAAAAGTTATATCAAACTAGGGGCGGTATTAGCCCTGATTACTCTGATTGGTCTTTTGAGCGTCAATCATCATGGGATATCGGTTGACGAGGACAACCATCTTTTAATCCTTAAATGGAATTGGGAATTTATTCAGCAAGGGAAAAAAATGCCGTTCGATTCTCGCTTTCATGGAATTGTTTTTAATGGGGCGGCTGAAATCGTTTTTCAAATCAAGCATTTGATTGAAACTCATGTATTTGGTCGTCTTCCCTTGGAACCATACCTATCAGCACTTGATTCAGAAATTCTGGTTCTCGATCGCTTTTTAACTAAGCACGCTTTTACCTTTTGTGTTTCTCTAATTACCTACCTATCTGTCGCTGGAGGTATTACACTCCTTTATGGAAAAAAATGGGCTTGGTTAGCTCCTCTAATGCTCGCCCTTTTTCCTCGATTTTGGGGACATAGTTTTTTTAATCCCAAAGATGCACCTTTTGCTGCTTTATTTACCCTTTGTATTTATCTGGGTGCTTATATTGTTGAACAAATTAAAGACAAATACAATTTTTTTCGGGAATTAAGCACACGATACTTAGGGTAATCGGCTATGGGATCTTAGTGGGTTTGCTAAGTGGAATTAGGATTGGCGGTTTTGTGATTTTGGGATTTGTCGGTTTGGTATCTCTCGTCTTAATTCCGCGAAAGAATATAAGCAGATTTCTGAAATTTTACCTATTCAACTATACTTTAATGACAGTCAGTTGGGCGATCGCTCTTTTCTGTGTTACCCCCTCTTCTTGGTCAAACCCTTTTCGTTGGTTCTGGGATGCCATCAGCTATTTTTCCCAACATGAATGGCCTGGATCGGTTTTATTTAAAGGAGAATGGATTAAAGGCTCGGAACTACCCTGGGATTATCTTCCTACCAGGTTTTTGATTACGACTCCTTCACTGTTTCTATTTTACTTTTTGTTAGGTTTAATCGGTCTAACTAGAAAATATCATCAATTTAGCGATCGCCAAAAAGCCTATATTCTTCTGGTGATTTTGCAAATCTTTCTGTTGCCGATGATTGCCATTATCAAAAGTTCTACTATTTATGATGGGTTAAGACACTTTTTGTTTGTAATTCCGGGAATGGCGATCGTCACAACGATTGGCTTCATTTGGAGCTACCAACAGATTTCTCAACCCAGGTTTAAGCGTTGGTTAGTAGGGGTCACTTTACTAGGAGTTCTGATTATTCTGTTTGATATGGTAACAATACATCCTTATGAGTATATTTATTTTAATCGAGTTTTTGGAGGATTACAAGCTGCCCATCGGCAATATGAAACTGATTATTGGGCATTAAGCATGAGAAAGGGCATGGAATGGATTAATCAGAATGGCAAAAAGGGAGCGATCATAGCTGTTCCAAGATTGTGGAGTTTATACTCCGCAAAACCATTTGCGACATCTGATTTTACTGTCATCGATCAAAACGAGTTAAAAAAAATGAAATTAGAACAACCTGATTATTATTTATATTTTTATCGTTTCAAGTATGAAGAAAATTTTCCCAGTTGCTATCCTGTTTATTCTGTCACTCGTAAAGGTGTTCCTTTAACAACAGTCAAAGACTGTACAGCTAACACAGATGAATCATATTAAATACACAGAATGAAAAATATAAAACTTAATTTCAGCATTTTCCAGAGGTTTTGGGCAATTGGTAAACTATATTGGTGGGAATCTCCAGAGAAATGGCGAGCAATTGGTTTATTTATATTGCTGCTTTGTCTTCTCAGTTTAGATTCAACTATAGGACTTAATCAACTCAAACAACAAGGAGAATTAATCTCTGCTTTAGTTGATGGGGACTCTGAGAGATTCTGGAAATCTGCATTTTTCTATATTGGTGCTTCTATTGTGTTAGCTATTACTGTTGCTACTTGGCAGTATTTAGAAGATAAAATTCGTTTGTATTCCCGAGAGTGGTTAACTAAATTTTATTTAGATAAGTATTTCCAAAATGATTGCTTCTATAAAATCAATACCCTCTATCGAGAAATTGATAACCCCGATCAGCGAATTGCAGAAGATATTGCATCATTTTGTCATCGTTCTGTAACTCTATTTAGGCAGTTTGCCTTAGCAATTTTTAACTTGTTTGCATTTGGAATTCTACTTTGGGAAAAATCAAAATTATTGGTTCTGATTTTAGTCATATATTCTGTAGGAGGTATGCTAATTACAACTATAGGTTTTGGTAAAATTTTGATTCCAATTAAAAAAGAACAACTGAAACGAGAGGCAAATTTTCGATTTGGTTTAGTGAGAATTCGAGAGAATGCTGAATCAATTGCTTTTTATAATGGAGGCGATAGAGAATTTAGCTACATTAAGCAGGTATTTGCTCCGGTTTTAAGTATTTATAATAAAGTAATTACTTGGGAGAGAAACTTAGATATTTTTCAAAACATATATAATTATATTACCTGGATGTTACCAGCTTTAATTATTGGTCCGAGAATTTTGGCAGGGGAACCAGGGTTGGAAGTGGGAGCAATACAAGAAGCTAATGGAGCTTTTAGAAGAGTCTTTAAGTCCTTGAATATCATAGTTAGGATGTTTGAATTTCTCACCAGTTTTATCGCAGGAATTGAACGTTTAGAGAGTTTTGTCAAAGTTCTAGAAGAATCAGAAGCATCACCAGTTGAGGGTAGTCAAACAATTGATACTGTTGAAGATTCCCGTTTAAGTTTACAGCATCTTACTTTGCAAACTCCTAACTATCAAAGAACTTTAGTTAAAAATGTATCTATAGAATTACAACCGGGAGAAGGACTTTTAATTGTGGGGGTGAGTGGTAGTGGGAAGAGTTCTATTTTGCGAGCGATCGCTGGTTTGTGGAATTCTGGAACTGGGACAATTTACCGACCGAAATTAGAAGAGATTCTTTTTTTACCACAACATCCTTATATGATTTTAGGTTCTCTACGAGATCAACTGCTATATCCACGCACTGACTTAAATATCTCTGATGAAATAATTTATCGAGTGCTGAACCAAGTTAATTTGCCAAAATTAGCAGAAATATTCGGTGGTTTAGATACCGTTGAAGATTGGGAGAATATGTTGTCAATGGGAGAACAACAGCGGGTTGCTTTTGCTCGTTTGTTGTTGACTCAACCCCGTTATGCAATTTTAGACGAAGCAACGAGCGCTCTGGATGTGCAAAATGAACAAAGTCTTTACCAACATTTGCAAAGTTTATCAACCACTTATGTTAGTGTCGGACACCGACCAACTTTGTTACAATATCACCACCAAGTTTTGGAAGTTATGGGTGATGAAACTTGGCGAGTGACTTCTGCACAAGATTATAAGTTTATGCCAATTCATTAAAATAGGGAGGGAGTAGGGAGTAGGGAGTAGGGAGTGTGGGGAGATGGGAAGTATGGGAAAAAATTAAAAAATGTGGTAGTGGTACATTGTAATGGTATAGGCAGTGGGAGCATCTTGCTCCCATTCTAAGTTTTCCTTATCTCCACCTACCATTACGCGAGTAGGACTACCAAAAATGGCGTTGGTAAAGCGCGTGTATGATATTAATCTTAATTACTTAGGAGTCAGGAGTCAGGAGGTAAGAAATAAGAAGAAAGAGGAATAGAAGGAGAAAGTTTTTCGGGAAGCGTAAAGGTCGCGGAGTTTTATAGCGCTCTTATCCGGAGATAATATCATACCTCAAATTACCAACGCCCCAAAAATATATATCTTCACCATTACTATGCAGGACTACCAGATTTTTTTATACCGAATTAAGCGAATTTGATATAATTGATAATTTATGGATAAGAATTGATTTTATTTTGGATTTTTGGAGGTGTATATTAATATTTACAGCATTTTCCTAAAAATAGGGAGTAGGGAATAGGGTGTCGAAAAACAATTCGACCTCAGTAACTTGAGAAACGCTATATAATTAGAACTTACGCAATAAGAGCTGATTTAAGGGAAAAAAGATATGAAAAAAACAATTAAAAAAGCCTTTTTAGATACAGAATACGGACAGATTTTTTACCAAATAGGAGGGGAAGGAGAACCTCTAGTTTTACTACACATGACTCCTCGAAGTAGTGATGAATTTAAAGAATTAATGGCAATTTTAGCTCCAAAATATTGTGTTATTGCTATGGATTTAATGGGGTTGGGAAATTCGGATAAACCTCCAAGAGAATATTCTGTTTCAGACTATGCTAAAACTGTTATTTTATTGTTAGATGAATTAGGAATTAAAAAATGTAGTATTTTGGGAAGTTTAACAGGGGGTTATATTGCTGGAGAAGTTGCCGTATCTTATAGCGATCGCCTGAATAAATTAATCCTTTGTAATGTTCATGGTTTTGATGCCGAAGAAGCTGAAAAACTACTTCAAAGATATGCTCAAGGGTTTAAGCTCAAAGAAGATGGTTCACACCTCATGGAAAGATGGTTAGCAAGAGTTGATTATGTGGGACATGGGGAATTAAATCACCGTTGTGTTATAGATGATTTAAAAGCTTTTGGCGGGACTATTTATACTGGTGTTGCAGTGGGGAAATATTGTGTTTATGCCCAAGAAAGGTTTAAACTTATTCAATGTCCTACCTTAGTTTGTAATGGCACTAAAGCCTTAGAACCTATCGAAAAATATGGTTTAGTAAAGGCTGAAAATCAAGGTTGGTTATCACAAGTAATTCCCCATAGTAAAATGGTTTAAATTGAAGGAGGAAGCCTGTGGATGATTAATCAAAGAGCTGAAGAAATATCGACAGTTGTAAGTAAATTTTTAGATGAAAACTAGATGAGGATAAATTTAAGATGATGAAAATAAAGAGAGCTTTTTTAGATACAGAAGATGGTCAAATACACTATCGAATTGGAGGCGAAGGTGAACCACTAGTTTTGCTGCATCAACAACCAAGAAGTAGCGATGAATATAAAGAATTAATGAGTATTTTAGCTCAAAAAAGACAAGTAATTGCTATGGACTTTTTGGGTTTTGGTGATTCTGATAAACCACCAAGAATGTACTCAATTGAAGACTATGCAAAAAATGTTATCGAACTCCTAGATAAATTAAATATTGAAAAAGCGAGTATTTTAGGTAATCATACAGGGTCTTTTGTTGCTGGAGAAGTTGCATTGACTTATTCCGAACGCCTGAATAAATTGATACTATGTAATTTTCCTAATTTTGGCGAACAAGGAAAGAAAAAGCTCTTAGAAATATATTCTAAAGGTTATAAAATTCAGGAAGATGGTTCTCACTTAATAGCAAGGTGGTTAGCTCGTTATAACTACGTAGGAACTCCTGAATTAAATCACCGTTGGGTGTTGGACGATCTAAAATGTTTTGGTTATCCAATGTATGCAGTTTATGCTGTAGCAAATTACTGTTTAAACTTCAAAGCAAGGTTGAGTTTGATTCAATGTCCTACCTTACTTTTATGGGGACTTGAAGATGTCAAACAATTTGAAAATTTAGGTTTAGCAAAGGCAGAAGATAGATTGATAGCTACTCAATTAATTCCTAATACTGAGGTAGTTGAATTAGAACAAGGTAACATTTGTATGATGAATCAAATGTTTGAAGAAGTAGCTGAAGTAGTTATTAACTTCTTAGATAAACAGGACTTACGCAAGGACACTATATATAGTGTTAAGTCTTAATTATCTCTCTATATTTGGGTTCTAAACTCCGTTTCCCTTTGCGATCGCATCAACCCCAAAATTATCATTTACTGAAAAATTTTGANCTGCCCAAATATTCTCCTGATTTAAATGATTAAGAACATGATTTCAGTGCATTAAAAAGAGCCATAATGTATGCTCCTACCCATAAATCTTTAGATGAAATAATCCGTGATTATTGTGTAGCTTAATATCTCACTCTTAAGTTAAATAACTATAACTTTAATTATGACCAGGTTTATTAGGCTCTGACAAAAATAACCAAGTAATTCTTTTAGGGTTGCAGATTATGGAATAATATTGCCAAAAATTAGTTTAAACTTTGACATGACTTACGCAAGGACAATATACATTGTTAATCTTTAAGACTCTCTCTAGATTTGCGATCTAAACTCCGTTTCCCTTGGCGATATAGCTGCCGCTAGGCTCCACCAACACCTGAGCCACAAAATTATCATTAACTGAAAAATTAGATTGAGTATATTCTAGGTTCTCTGGTATGATTATAATTTTGAATAACATATATTTTTATGAAGAGTTTTTCATAGACTTTAATTATATAAAATATTGTCAGTATCTCATAAGTAGTCAGAAACATTACACTCTGACAAACCTGGCTGACAATCTAGAAAAAGTTAGCCACGATAGCGTAGCTTTGCCTCAGCAATCAAATTAATCGTTACTTGAAAAATATTGATTTAGGAACAGAAATGTTGTGGGAAAATATCAGAGAAGAAATTGTAACTACTGAAGATGGTTATTTAATTTTTGATGACACGGTTCTGAATAAAAAGTATTCCCATGCATCTTGAGCTTGTTCGGCATCAGTATAGTGGTAACGAACATAGGGTAGTGCGTGGAATAGGAATAGTTAATTGTTGATATTTTAATCCTCAAATATAACGTTTCTGCATAGTAGATTATCAGATTTATAAAGAGTGAAAGTGATGAAAAGAGTAAAATATATCATGTAGAAGATATAATAATTGATGTAGTAAAAAAGAATAAAATACCAGTAAAAACAGTATTAATGGAGAGCTGGTATCCAACAAAAAAACTCATGGCCTTAATAGATAACTTAGGTAAAGTTTACTATTGCCCGTTAAAAAGCAACCGTTTAGTAGACGATACAGGGGGTGTAAAAAAATATCAAAAACTGGAAGAATTAACATCGAATCAGGAGGAATTAGTATCAGGAAAAATTATTAAGATTAAAGGTTTTTCGAGAGATCAAAAAGTCAGATTATTCTGGGCTACTGTTTCTACAAAGACCAACAGAATATATTGTTACTAATTACCTCAGTCATCAGAGTACAGATGACGTTGAGTTTGAAATTCGCGCCTAGATGGAAAATAGAGGAGTTTCATAGAGAAATTAAACAACTAACAGGGCTTGAGTTTTGGATTGGGTCGTCGGGCAAAAATCCAAAAGAATCATATTGCTTGTGCCATGTTAGTCTGGAATCATTTGAAAAAAATGGCAAAGATTTTGGGGATAACTATTGATCATCTGAAACATCAATTATTATCCAAATATAAGCGTATCTGAACTTAAATATCCTACAATAAAAATGACAGTTATTTAGGTTTTTATGAATAGGGATAAAACTAAAAATGTTAGGCGATCGCTATAATTTTTCTCAGGGTTAGCGGAGCTATGCGGAGCGCAATCGCTCTATCTGACATGCGCTATATCGCTATATATAGTGTCTTTGCGTAAGTCCTGAAAGTGTGAGCCAACGTGTAATCGTTTATTCATGGCGACCTAGTAGATTGGCTAGTTCTGGGCGACTCAATACTTGATTGGTTTTTAGCCAGTAAATCATTTGTATTCGTACTCTTTCTCTAGGTGTTATTGACTTACTTAAACGCTTTTCTAGTTCAGAAACTGTTTCATTGATTTTGACTTTTAAGGGACGGGCCATAAATACTTTGGCGATCGCTCTATGATTTTCTTCACTATTATATATTATTAACTTGTATTCAGCGCAGCTTCATAGAGAATTGGTATCATTGCTATAACTTCACAAAAACTTTAAGAAATTTCTGTATAACTTTACAGAAACTTTAAGAAAATTTAAATAACATAAGCAATAATTAAATTAAGCAACCAGGAAACCATTTAATATTTATGTCAAATTTTCTACTAGAAAATTTGAAAATTGACTGGCAAATTTAACCGTAGGATACATTAAATATGACAAACATTCGTATAGAAGCAGAAGACATGACTCTAAGTGGCTACAAATCTGAATCCAGAAGTGTAGCTTCAGGTGATGCAGTAGTCTCTATCTCGAACTCAGGCTACACAGAAGGTAGTGCCACAACTCAGTTTA